>DMJA01000181.1 GCA_003451935.1 Verrucomicrobiota bacterium
CCTGCCCGGCACCGAACTCGTCCCCCTCTGGCGCGAATTCCTCGCCGCCGGTCATTTGCCGCCGCACGCGATCGCCCTCGGCCACTACTGGGCTCCGCAGGCCGGCGCCTTCCCCTCGCAGCTCCGGGATTTCCGCGACCACCTGCACGCAAAATACGGCACGCTGGCCGCGCTCAATGCCGCGCTCGGCACGGACTTCGACGCGTGGTACACGGTTTTCATCCAGCCCCCCGCCTATCTTTTCCCGCACGCGATCCCCAACGCCACCCCGCTGGCCTCCGAGTTCGACGCCTTCAAGCTCTCCGCGCCTGGCTGGTGCCAGACCGTCATCTCGCCCGAAGGCTTTTTCCGAAAGCTCTACCTTAAGCCGCGCTATTCCAAGGATGTCGCCGCCTACAATGCCGCACATGGCACCACCTACGCGTCCTACGCCGACGTGCCCCTCCCGCACGAATTCCCCGCCGACGCCGCCCCGCTCGAACAGGAAGAATGGCGCGATTTCACCTCCAACACCCTCTCGCCGCTGTGGCTCAAGGCCGGCGTCCTCGACACCCCCGAAACCCGCTGGCGCGACTGGCAGGCACAAAAGCGAGAAGTCCGAAGTCTGAAGTCCGAAGTTAATCCTCTTTCAGCCTTCAGCCTTCAGCCTTCAGCCTCCCTCCCTCCCCTTCCCCAGTTAGCGCATCACGCGCAATTGTTCCGCGAGCACCGAGCGGAAATCCGCCGGGAACTCCTCGTCCGCAACTTCCGGACCGTGCTGGATTACATCCTGTTCCACGGTCGGGGCATCGTCAACACGGTGGTCTATTGCACGCTGGCCGTCCTGCTCGCCCTGCTGGTCAATCCCCTCGCCGCCTACGCCCTCAGCCGTTTCAAGCCCTCCGCCGGGCCGCAAATCCTCCTCTTCCTGATGCTCACGATGGCGTTCCCGCACATGGTCACGCAGATCCCCGTCTTCATCCTCCTGCGCGAACTCGGACTGCTCAACACCTTCGCCGCGCTGCTCCTGCCCGGCATGGCCAGCGGCTACTCGATCTTCCTCCTCAAGGGTTTCTTCGATTCCCTGCCGCGCGACCTCTACGAATCCGCCCAGCTCGACGGCGCGGGCGAGTGGACGCTGTTTTGGCAGATCACCATGCGCCTCTCCACGCCGATCCTGTCGGTGATCGCGCTGCAAGCCTTCACCGTGGCCTACGCCAACTTCATGTACGCCCTGCTCATCTGCCAGGATTCCAAGATGTGGACGCTGATGGTCTGGCTCTACCAGCTCCAGCAGCGCTCCGGCCCCGGCGTGGTGCAGGCGTCCCTCCTCCTCGCCGCCCTCCCCACCCTGGCCGTCTTCCTCGCCTGCCAGCGCGTCCTCCTGCGCGGCATCGTCGTCCCCGTGGAAAAATAATCCAGAGCCATCCACACCGCCCACCCCTCCTCCAGACAGTCTCGGTTATTATAATAAGCGAGACTGAAATATTATGTTTTTCACGATTTTTCGATTGGTTTTAAATGATTTACGAGTCTCGCATATTATAATAAGCGAGACTGTTGAAATCGGCTTGAGAGGTCGAATGGGAAACAGAAAAAAGGCCGAGGCTTGCGCCTCGGCCTTCGCATCCACCGGCGGGTTATTCCACCAGATCGATCAGGTTGCGCACGGCGCTGTTGTCTTCCCGCGGGGCCTGCGATTCGCCGCCTTCGGAGGAAGCCGAAGAGGCAGACGATTCGCCCGACTGTCCTTGCTCGCCTTCGCGCGGAGGGCGGTTGCCTCCCCGGTCGCCACCACGATCGCCGCGATCGCGGCGCGGGCCGCGGTCGCGCCGGCGATCCCGGCCACCTCTATCGCCACCGCGATCCCCGCGGTCGCCGCCGCGGTCGCCGCGGTCTCCGCGGTCGCCGCTGGGCAGGCCACCTTGCAGGAACGCCTTGCGGAACGTGCTGCTGCACAACACCGGAATCCCGGCTTCCGTCGCGCGGCTTTCCATCGTCACGCCCGAGCTCACCAACGCTCCGCCGGAGCTTTTGGCCAGTTTGAGCGCCAACGCTACAAGCTGCTCGTTGTCCGGCGCGTAGAACACCTTCACGCCATTGAACTCTTTGCCGTGGTCCACCTCGCGCAGGGGGCGGTCGCTTTCGAACACCGCCTGGATCTCGAGACCTTCCTGCTTCGCCACGCGCGACAGCGCGTTCAGCATCTGCACCTGATCGCGCGGCGCCATGCGCCGTCCGGTCTTCTCATCCACCAACCGCGCTCCGTCCACCACATAGGTCCGGGTGTTCCGCTTGGCGGACCCGCCTACCGGCGCGAAGAGCATCGACTTGATCTTATCCATGAAGCTCATCTGAACTTCCATCCTTCTTTTCTACTCGTTGTCCCGGGACGACTTCTGCCGCGGCCGCAATCCGGAACCATCCCCGTCCCGATCCATGGTTCCCTCCCCGATGCCTGTGCGCGCCGTCCGTCGCAATGTCCTACGCTTTCCCGGACAAACATGCGGACCAATCTACGCCCCCGCCCCCCCCTCCCGCAAGAAGATTCAACGGGTGCCGGGTTCTGATTGATTTTTTCCCGCCCGAGCGTCTATGATGCCGATCCGATGTAAAAAAAGAACCCCTAATCGTAAGGAATCATAATGAGCAGAGCATACAACTTCAACGCCGGCCCGGCCGTCCTTCCCCTCGAAGTCCTCGAGATCGCCCAGAAGGAGCTGATCGACTTCAACGGCACGGGCATGTCCATCATGGAGCACAGCCACCGCGGCAAGGCCTATGACGCCGTGCACGCCGAAGCCATCGCCAACATGGGCAAGCTGCTGGGCATCACCGACGACTACCAGGTCCTGTTCCTGCAAGGCGGCGCCAGCCTCCAGTTCTCGATGGTTCCGATGAACCTCCTGGGTGCGGGCCAGGCCGCCGACTACGTCAACTCCGGCGCCTGGGCCGGCAAAGCCATCAAGGAAGCCAAGAAGGTCGGTGCCGTCAATGTCGTCGCCGACACCTCCAAGGACATCCCGACGAACATGCCGGACTACTCCGCGCTGAACTACACCAAGGGCGCCGCCTACGTGCACGTGACCTCCAACGAGACCATTGCCGGCACGCAGATGCAATCCTTCCCGAAGACCGAGGCCCCCCTCGTCTGCGACATGTCCAGCGACATCCTCTGCCGCCCCTTCGATCTCAAGCAGTTCGGCCTGATCTACGCCGGCGCGCAGAAAAACCTCGGCCCCTCCGGCCTGACCCTTGTCGTCATCCGCAAGGATCTCGCCGAGCGCGCGGCCGCGACGCTGCCGACGATGCTGCAGTACCGCACGCACATCAAGGAGAACTCCCTCTACAACACCCCGCCGACCTTCGGCATCTACATCCTGATGCTCGTGACCCGCTGGTTGCTCGCCAAGGGCGGCGCCGCCGGCATCGAAAAAATCAACCAAGCCAAGGCCAACAAGATCTACGCGGCCATCGACAACTCCAGCGGCTACTACCGCGGCGGCGCCGTCAAGGCATTCCGCTCCACGATGAACGTGACCTGGCGCCTCCCCAGCGAGGAGCTGGAGGCGAAGTTCATCAAGGAAGCCACCGCGTTGAGGATGAGCGGCCTGAAGGGCCACCGCGACGTCGGCGGCTGCCGCGCCAGCATCTACAACGCCTGCCCGGGCGAAGCCGTCGACGCCCTCGTCGCCTTCATGGCCGACTTCAAGGCCAAGAACGGCTAATCCCCGGTCTTCATCCCGAAAACCAAACGCGCCGCGGAATTCCGCGGCGCGCTTTTTTGTCCCAATGCAGGGGGGGATGGTGTGCCTGGCGGGGGTCGAACCCACAACCTTTAGCTCCGGAGGCTATGCGATATTGCCGTATTTGTTGGTGTTTTTCATTGCGTGTTGACATTTGGTGACAATTTGCGCGACTATGCGGGCAGGTTCAAAGCCATGCGAAAGGAAGCGCGATGAAATCGAAACGACACAAAATCAAGACCTATGAGCATCGGGGAATCAGCATCCGCGAGGTCCGCGACGGCTACTTCATGGCGGACTATATGCGGGACGGGAAGCGGGAGCGGGTTTGCTTCAACTCTCTCCCGGATGCCGAGCGGCATTGTGAGGACATCGCCGCGAAGATTCACACGGAGGGGACATCCGCGCTGGCGTTGACGGCGGAGCAGAGGGCCGATGCGGTCAAGGCACTCCGCGAAGCGAACGGAAAAACCACGCTCCATGCGGCTGTTGCATTTTGGATGCGGCACTATGGCGTGGCGGATGGAGTGACCGTGGCCGAAATTGGGCAACGGTGGCTGGCGGCTCTGAAGGCGCAGGGCTGTCGCCCCACCACGCTCGTCGAGCGTTCGCACAAGGTCGCAAGGTTGTCGGCTGACTTTGGGGAAAGGTCCGTCGCCAGCCTGACCCGCGACGATTTGACAGATTGGCTGTCGTCAAAGAATCTGACCGGGATGACATGGGACGGCTACCGCCGCGCCTATTGCGCCATGTTTCAATTCGCGGTCAAGGAAAAGGTGGTCGAGTACAATGCGGCGGCGGCAATCAGCCACCTGACAATGGACGAGAAAATGCCGACTCCGCTATCCGTTGACGCCACGGCGGCAATCTTGGCGACGGCGGCGAAATACGCGCCCATCATGGTCCCGACGCTGGCGGTGCAATTCTTCGCGGGCCTCCGCCCCGGCGAAGCGATGGGGCTGTTGTGGACCGACATTGACTTCAAGCAAAAGATTCTCCGCGTGAGGCCGGAGATCAGCAAGGTGCGCCGTGCGCGTATCATCGAAAACCTGAAGCCCAATTTGATCGAATGGTTGCGGCCTTATCGGAAAACATCCGGCCCCATCGGAATCCAGACGCCAAGCCAATTCAACTTCTATATGTTCCGCAAACCCATCGGCGAACCCTATGTGC
This sequence comes from Verrucomicrobiota bacterium, assembly GCA_003451935.1. Classification (GTDB taxonomy): domain Bacteria; phylum Verrucomicrobiota; class Kiritimatiellia; order CAIQIC01; family Lenti-01; genus Lenti-01. Next base: position 4,899 of record DMJA01000181.1, read on the forward strand.
AAGAGGGCATCGCGAAGGCGGAGCGTCCGAAGGATGAACGACCGAAGGGCATCGCGAAGGCGGCGGGCGTGGCGTGGATCGCAGACGGGCCGAGAAAATCTTTTGCGTCGGCGCACTTCGCCACCAACGGCGACGCCGGGAAGTTGGCTGGAGTGCTGGGCCACACAAGCGGCGTGGATATTCTGTATCGGCACTATCGAGGCCTGATGACGAAGGCCGATGCCCGCCGCTACTGGAATATCCAGCCCGCGTCCAAGTCGGGAAGCATCATCAAGGTGAACTTCAAGAAAGCGGCTGGATGAAGTAGCGCGATGCAGAAGGCGGCGGCGGGGTCCATGCGATTCCGCCGCCGTTTTGTTTGTCGGGGAACAGGCCCGCAGGCGCGGAACGGGCCACGAAATCGCCGCGCAATTTTCGATGTATTACAACAAGACACGATCAAACAATGGAAACACTATTGCACGATGTTTTTTGCTGTCCAGATTTATCATTTTCTTACTTGTTGTTTTATCGCCATAGGTTATCTTCATTTCGACATGAGTGAAGTTTGCCGCGTGGCAGACAGGCTTGTGAGGAAATGCGCCTGTGGTTGATCGCCCCCGCAAGGGCAAAAACACACAGGAGAATATTATCACAAAAATCGGCACCGCCGAACAAACGGGAAGGGCGCACAAAATGAAAGCACAGCATAAATATGCAAGATGCAATCGTGCCGTTCCCGGTGGCGGCAACCGAACTAGGCGTGCGCTCGAATGCGGCGGTGCGCCTCTATATCCGCGAGGGCCTTCTGGTCCCCGCGAGACTCCCGAACAGAATCCGCGCGCGCGGTGTCACTCGCCGATCACTTGACAGGCTGATTGCGCTGGCGACCAGCCCGCGCAAAAATCCCGTCGTCAATAATACATTGGCGGAGGTGCGCCATGCGTAAGCGCACCCTGTCAATCGCCAAGCCGTCCGCCGTCGCCGACGATTCCGATTATCTTCGCGGCGTCGCCGGACTTGCCCGCTATCTCCGCATCTCCGAGCGGTGCGCGTCCAACTGGATGGCGAAGAAGATCGTGCCATACTTCAAGGTCGGGAAGGCGGTTTTATTCCGCAAGTCCGAAGTCGCGGCGGCTCTCGCCAAGTTTGAAGTCCGGGCGGTCTAGCCATGCCCCCCATCTTTGAATCTCCCCGCCGCGCAGACGGCGGGCCGGGGCGGAATCCCATGCGCTACGATGGCACGGCTGACTTCTGCCCGCGATGCGAACGCGAGACTTCCACGGGCCTTCTCCGCCTGTCGAGCGGGCATATAGGGCGCGTGTGTTCGGCGTGCCGCGTTCTCCGCAAGGGGAAGCCCTACGCCAGCCGTTTCGACTTCGCGCACTCCAACATCAACCCCCCGCCGATGCCCTACGGGGCTGAAGGAATCCATGAACACTCCAACAAGTAAAAACGCCGAAGCCTTGTGGTTCAAACTGTATCCCGCGAAGTGGGCGGTGCTGGCGATGCGCGAACCGGACGATGCCAAACTTGGCGCACGGGTGCGCGGAATAATTCTCGCCCTCTGCGAACAGGAGCAGGGCATGGACCACTTCGCGGATTCCGTTATGGAGTCAACCGCCGAAGCGATGAACGCCGCACGGGAACACGCACGCACGGCGGCACGGGCCAGATGGGGGAAGGCAAAAGACGGATGCCCGAGCAATGCCCGAGCATCGGAAGATAAAACGATTCGATGCTCGAGCAATGCAAAGAGAGAGAGAGCAGAAAGAGAATTAGCAGAAAGAGATTTAGAAGATAGAGAGAGAGCATCCGCTATCGCGGGCGCACGCGCTACTTCTGAAAATCCATCTCTCGAAGTCTTTGAAGCCTTCGGAACCGAGCGGGGAATCAGCATGGACCTTGTGCGGAAGTGCTACCACGACACCACGGCGGACGGCTGGAAGGATCGCGCAGGCAGGCCCATCGTCAACTGGAAGGCATGGCTCCGCAAATGGACCGAGGCCGAACTTCGGCGCGGGACGATGAAGCAGGGCCAGTCCCGGAGGGTGGGCGGTCCCGTGGATGTTTCGGATGATTCCACGGATGTTTTCGTACTGGAGGCCCGCAAACAGGCCGGGGAAGTCGCGCCATGAGGCAGACGACGAACAGCATCATGCTTCCCGTCGTCTGCGATTCCCGCGAGCAACTGCCCTTCGGCTTCGCGGGCCTCCCGGCGACGGTGACGGTGGGGACGCTGGAGGCGGGCGACTATTCCATCCGGGGTTTCGAGCGGCGTGTGGCCGTCGAGCGGAAGTCACTCCAAGACCTTGTTGGATGCTTGGGCGCGGAGCGGGATCGTTTCGAGCGGGAACTGGTTCGGCTCCGGGGCTACGATGCCGCCGCCGTGGTGGTCGAGGAACCGATGGCCGCACTCCGGGCAGGCCACTACCGGGGCAGGCTGGACCCGGAGGCCGCGTGGCAATCCATCTTGGCGTTCTCCATGCGCTACCGCGTGCCGTTCATCTTCTGTCGGGATCGCGCCGAAGCCGAGCAAGTGACCTACCACACGCTCCGCCATTTTGCGCGGGATCGCTGGCGGGAACTCCAAGCCCTTCATGGCGGCTCCAGAATCGCGCAGGACGCGACGCGGGACGGGGCGACGGCGGGAGGGCAGACGATCCACGGCGACGCGCCAGAGCGCACGCCAGAGGCCGCGCAGGGGGCTACCCCTCCCCCCCGGCAAGGTACTTCCAGAGAGCGGACGGCGAATACCCCTGTAAGCGATATCAGCAACACCTATTCAATCCTCCCCGGACAAATGGACAATGAAGCGACGCAACCTTGAACCCCTTGTGCTGGCCTCCATCATCGGCCAAATGGACGCCATGCTTGAACCCGCAGACTTCGGCGACAAACAATGGAGTGCCGACTGGCAGTACACCAGCGACTTCATCAAGAGCGGCGGGGAAGTCGAGTGGCGCAATCCGGGCGGTGACGGGGCGGAGCGGAAGGCATTTGTGCGGGCGCGGGACGCGCTGGACGATGCGGGGCTTGTGATCGTCGCCGGGGGCGGGCGTCGCGTCGCGCTTACGCCAGAGGGCGACGCGCAGGCGCGGCGGGCTTGTGGCCTTCCGGTGCTGGCGGATGCTCTTTGCGGTTTGGACTGGCTCGCCGATCCGGGCCACGCGCCGTTGAAGTGGCGGATGCACGATCAAAGAACCTTCATATCGGAATCTTCGATGCTTGGCTCCGATCCGGCTCCGGCTGTTTCGCAGGGGCAGGCGCGGATGGCGGGGGAAACAGCATCCCGCCTCACAAATGCAGTCTTGCCCTTGCTGGCGGCTGGCCTTGTGGAGTGGCGCGTGTGGCGGTTTGGTTCCGGGCTGTTCCTGTTTCGCCCCACGGCGGAGGGGAACGCACTCGCCGCGAAGCGGATCGCCGATGGCTCCGCCGTTCCGGGCAAGTGGCCGAAGTTTGTGCGGAGATCGGCGATGAAGATCGGCGCGAAAACCGCCGATGCGTGCGAGGCGTACATGACCGCATGGGAAGGGGCTTATCGCGCCCGCAGGGATGCGCCACCGCTATGGCCGAATGTGTGCGCCCATCTTGATCCAATAGACCCGCCGCCGAAGGTGCAGGCGCAGGGCGAGGGACAAACCATTTCCGGCGATTGTCGCCGGGGAAAAGCGGAGGCGTGTGCTTCCGTTCAAGATGAACAAACAGAAGGCCGGGAAACTCCGGCAGAAGGTACACCATGAAAAGAAAATCATTCGATCAATCATTCGAGCGCGGCTGGTTGCAAGACACAACGCGGACGCCGGAACAAATCCGGGCCGATATCCAGAAGCAGGAGGGGAAGCAGGCGGAGGCGATCAAGTTTGCCCTTGAACTGACAAGCGACAATCGCCGCCGGAACAAAGTCGAGTTGCGGAAGCCCTACGAAAAACTGACCGACAATCCGGCTTCGCAGGTGGTGATCGCCAAGCATCGGCAGGCTTACGATTCCGCCGCCGCGAAGATCGCGGAACTGGAGAAGGAACTGGTTTTGGCCGAGGGCGTGCGGGCATGAAGAACCGCGTTCACACAAAACCCCTCCGGGATGTTTTCTCGCCCGGAACGCGGGAAGGTTTCGAGGGCTACAACTCCGCGCTGGCCTCCGCCGTCGCCGAGCGTGCCGCCGTTGAACAGGAGCGTTCGGCGGTTTTGGAGGACGCCTACGCGGGCAGAGGCGCGGCCCCGTCCCTTCGGAAGAAACTGGATGCCCTCCGGGATCGTCTTTTGCAGGCCGATATCGGCGAACTCCAAGCCTTCGGGCGGTTGCCCGAACTGGAAGCCGCCGCCCGCCGCGACTGGACGGCGGAGGCGTCGCGGATCAAGCCCTTGCTTGAAGCCCGGAAAACCGAAGTCGAAGCCGCCGCCGCCAATTTGGGCATGGCGGAAAAATCCGCGCAACGGCATCGGCTGGTTCTGGAGGACAAGGAGCGGATCGCGCTGGAGCAATCGTGGAAGCAGGCGGTCCATGAAGCACGCCAGAGAATCGCGACGGAGGAGGACGCGGAGCGCGTCGGGGAACTCCGGGCCTCCATCGGCGCGGCGTTGAAGTAGATGTGATTTGCGGCCCTCGAC
>DMJA01000126.1 GCA_003451935.1 Verrucomicrobiota bacterium
GGCCATGGACTTCTGGAGGAAAAAGTACCGCCGGCGGGACCGGCTGTTTTGCGACCTCGACGACTCCGCGCGGGTGCATGTCGAAGCGACCCAGCAGGAACGCCTCGCGGAGCAAAAGGCGGATCGGGAGGCCCAGGAATCCGCGCGGGAACGGCTCGAAGCCGCCCTCGTCCGGCTCTCGCCCGACGACCGCGCGGTCATCACCCTCGTCGAGCTCGAAGAACGCTCCATGGAGGACGCCGCCCGCCGGCTGGGTTGCGGCCTCTCCGCCGTCAAGGTCCGCGCCTTCCGCGCGCGGCGACGCCTGAAGGCCATTCTCGAAGATCTCCGGCCGGGAAAGGATGAACCATCATGAACACGAAAAATCCAGAATTTTGGGACCAGCTCCGGACGGCCTACCGTCCGGAGGCACCCGCGCTCGACACGGCCTCCATCATGGACGCCGTCCGCCGGGAGGCCGCCGCGAACCCCCTGCAACCCGCCAAGCCAGCCTTGACCGCCGGCATCCCCCCGTGGGCATGCGTCGCGGCCGCCGCGCTGGCCATCTTCGCGGCCGGGTACGTCATCGGCCGCTCCGCCACGGTCGCCGACGGCCAGATCAGCCAGGCGTGGATGCAAAGCGTCCAGCTCGAGGAATTCGAACAGACCTTCCTGGATGTGCCCGAGTCCGGCCTTTAAACAAGGAGAACGACATGAGAAAGACCAAACTAACCCTCCTGTTGCTGGCCGCCCTGCTCGCCGGCGTGTGCATCGGATTCTTCGGCTACAGCGCCATCATCCAGGCCCGCATCCGCCGCTTTTCCCAGATCCCCGGCAACCTGTCCGAACACATCACCGGAAAGCTGACCGAGCGCCTGAAGCTGGACGCCGGGCAGCAGGCGCAGGTCCGGGCGGTCGTGCAATCCTACGATGGGCGCCTCAAGGAAGCCCGCGACCAGAGCCGCGCCACGCTGGATTCCCTCCTGGGCCAGATGCGGGCCGAAGTCGCCACCCATCTGACCCCCGAACAGCGGGCCGAACACGAAAAACTGCTCCAGGAAATGGACCAGCTCCGTCGCGACAGCCGCGCCTTGCGGCGCGCCATGCAACCACCTCCGCCCGGCGCGGGCAACGCCGCAACGGCCAAGTAGCGCTGGATTTTCCGGACGGCCCCGGCTATGTTTCGGCCCATGATTTTCCTCCTTCGCCGTTTCTTGCCGGTCCTGTTGTGCGGACTGGCCACCCTGGGCCGCGCCGAACTGCCGCCCGCCGTCGCCGCGACGGCCAAGCCCTGTTGCACGGCCTCCGCGCCGCCTCCCGTTGCGCCGATCCTGCCCTCCGGATTTCTCGGCTGGACCAACGCCTACCGCCTCCAAAACGACCGTGCCGAGGCCGTCCTGGTCCCCGCCATCGGACGCCTCGTCCATTTCGCGCCGCCGCAAGGGGCCAGCCCCTTCCGGCTCGAATCCTCCCTGCAGGGGCAGGTGCCGGCGGAAGGCGAGCGTTTCTTCAACATCGGCGGCGACTGGTTCTGGCCCGTCTCCCAGGCCCGCTGGGCCTCCTTCTCGGACGATGGCAAGGACTGGCCCCCCCCCGCCCCCCTCGCCGACCGGCCGTGGACCTGTTCCGCCTGGACCGACGCCGACGGGGCGCAGTGCGCGCGCTTCACCCGCGCCTATGGCCCACCGTTGAACCTCGAAGCCTCGCGGCTCTTCCGCCTGGCCTCCGGTTCCGCCGCCTTGGAAGTGCACCAGCGCATCGAACGCACCGCCCCCTCCGACATCCCCGTCGTCCTCTGGAACATCAGCCAAATCGCCCAAGCCGAGCAGATCGTGCTGCCCGTCGAGAAGACATCCAAGTTCCGCGGCGGCCTGAAGGCCCTGATGGGCCGCAAGCCCGGACGCAGGCAACTCGCGAATTGCGGCGAGGCCGCCACCTACCGCGTTTCGCCCGGCGCCGAAACCAAGCTGGGCTCCGATTCCCCGCGCGGCTGGATCGCGGCCGTCCGGGGAGCGGAAGTCATCCTGGAATCCGTCACCAACACCGCGGTCGGCGACTACCCCGACGGCGGATGCGTCGTCGAAGTCTATTCCAACCATGGCCTGGGCTACTCCGAAATCGAAACCCTCAGCCCCGAGCTGCTCCTTGCCCCCGGCACCGTGCTGGAGAACATCCTCCGCATCGAGTTGGCCACGACGAAATCCCCGCTCGACGCCTGCCCGCTCGCCGCCGCCGTCCGCGCCCTCGCCGGCCCATAGTTTTCCACACCATGGAAAATAGCCGAGTGCAGAGCCCGAGCCCCGGCAATCAAACAGATCGGGCGCGGAGCATCAGAACGCGATCCAGGCGGCGGCCTTCCGGGCGAGCGCGCCGCGCAACCCCAGGCTTTCCAGGCTCCGCACCCGCCCCCCGTTTTTCCGCGCGGCGAGGATGCGCTTGGCCGCCACCGGGCCCATGCCCGGCACCCGCAACAGCTCCGCGCGGGCCGCGCGGTTCACATCGACGGGAAACCGCTCGGGATGCCGGCGCGCCCAGAATTCCTTGGGATCGACATCGAGCGGCAGATTCCCCTGGTCATCGAACCCGATTTCGTCGGCGGCGAAGCCGTATTTGCGCATCAGGAAATCCGTCTGGTAGAGGCGGTGCTCGCGCGCCAGCAGCTCCGCATTGGTGGCGGAACTGGTCTCGCCGGGCAGCGAAGGATCGCCAAGCCCTCGCTGGTAGGCACTGAAGTAAATGCCGTGCAACCCCATGCGGCCATAGAGCCCGCCCATGTAGCGCACCACTTCGCGGTCCGTCTCGTCCGACGCGCCGACGACGAATTGCGTGCTGGTTTTCACCCGCGCATAGGGCGCGCCGGACGCCGTCAGCGCCGCGATGCGCTTGAGCGGGGCGATGATGGACTGCAGGTAATTTTTTCGCGCGGTCAGCTTGGCAAAATGTTCTTCCCCCGCCGTCTCGATGTTCAGCGAAACCGCCGACGCCAGCGACAGCGCGCGGTCGATGGCCGCGTCCGACGCGCCCGGAATGATCTTGAGATGCAGGATGCCCCGGTAATGTTCGCGAAAGCGAAGGAGCTCCGCCGTCGCCAGCATCCGCGACATCGCCGCATCGGGATTTCCGCAGACGCCGCTGGTCAGGAAGAGGCCGAACACCTGCCCCGAATTCCAGTACGGCATGAAGGCGCGCACAATCTCCTCCGGCGTCAGCGAACAGCGCGGCGTCGAGTCGTGCCCCGCTCGGAGCGGGCAATATTTGCAGTCGTTTGCGCAGGCGTTCGACACCAGCGTCTTGAACATCAGCCCGCGGCCGCCGCTCTGGAGCGTCACCGGATAGAGCCACCGGTCGTCGAGCCCGCGCCGGCGGCTGTCGCCCGACCCGCACGAACAGGCGCACGACAAATCATACTGCGCGTCGGCCGACAAAATCTGCAGCTTCTCTCGCAAATCGGGGGCTGTCCGAATGAGGGGCATGCTTGAAAGATAACTGAACTTTCGTTCTGCTTCAAGATTCGTCCAAACGTTTGGCGTTGGCGGGCGCATCTGCGATTCGGGCACGTTCGGGTCATGTTGAGCGGAGGCGCACCGCGCCGACGTCGAAACATCTCGGCCTCTCCGCAAAACTTCCACGCGATTGACATCTTTGGACACGAGGGCTAGATTTCTGTTGTAAAGATCGTTTCCCGAAAGAAAGGCCCCCCTATGCAAATGACGGTCAAGGATGCGGCAAAAGCCCTGAACGTGGCGGAGAAGACCGTTTACCGCTGGATCCAGTCAGGAGGACTCCCGGCCTATCGGGTGGCCGGACAATACCGGATCAACCGCGCCATGCTCTTCGACTGGGCGACCTCCAAGCGCATCAATTTCTCGCCTACGGAGACCCCTAAAGAACCGGAGAACGCCCCTCTCCCGACGCTGGCCTATGCCCTGCAGGAAGGCGGCATCCACTACCGCGTGGCCGGTGCGAACAAGACCGACATCCTCAACGCCTTGGTCGGCCTGCTCAAACTGCCGGACCACGTGAATCGGGATTTCCTCCTCCAAGCCCTGCTGGCCCGCGAGCAATTGCAATCCACCGGCGTGGGTGATGGCATCGCCCTGCCGCACGTGCGAAATCCCGCCGTGCTGGAAATCGCCACCCCGATGGTCTGCCTCTGCTTCCTCGAAGCCCCCATCGAATTCGACGCGCTGGATGGCAAGCCGGTCAAGGTGCTCTTCACCCCCCTCTCCCCCAATGTCCGCATCCACCTGCACCTGCTCTCGCGCATCTCCTTCGCCCTGCGCAATCCCAAGTTCAAGGCCCTTCTCGCCGCCGAAGGCCGCCGCGACGAACTCCTCGACGCCGCCCGGGAGCTGGATCCGGAATCCCCGGCCTGATTCTCCATCGGTTCGGAGCATCAAGCAGGAAAACAGGAAACAACAGGAACACAGGAAAAATCCGCCGATCCTGTTTTCCTGTTGTTTCCTGTTTTCCTGCTGAAGATTTTCTTTGCCGTTATTCGGGCACGACCTTCACGCGCATCATCAGGTTGGAGGCGGTGAACAACGGCAGTACAACCTCGCCATTGGTGCTCGCGAGCGTGGAGCGCGCGGTCCAATTCCAGTTGCTGTCCGCGACCTGATCGGCGGTTTCCAGCACGTACTGGCAGATCTGGCCACCCGACTTATGCATTTGCATGCGTCCGCCCCCGATGCCTTCGATCCGCAGCACGCTGTTGGAGGCGTTCGGATCCAGCCCGGCGAAATACTCGTGCCGATCCGGAATGCCGTCCCCATCGCAGTCGCTGCTCCCCGTGAACACGTGGTTGGACGGCAACCGGTCCGCAATCCACGAATTGGGCACGCCCAGGGTTTCGTCGGCCATCGCCGGCGGGGCGACCTTCGTTCCGGTCAGGTGCACCAGGTTGTATTCGAAGTTCCCAGACGCCGGCATGTCATTGGTGAGGGACGCGGCGGCACCCAGATAATGGCCGGAAATGTACTGGTTGTTGCTGACCGCATTGAAATTCACAATCAGCCCAGACACGTAGAGGTTGGTCAGGCCCGAGGCGTCCGTGACCCCCAGCGTCCAGAGAGGCATCGAGCATTCCCAGTTCGCTGCAAGGCGGCTGTCCGGGCCGTAGCCGACGAACTGCGAAAGCCGCGCGTTGTTCACTGCCGAAAACGTGGTGGCACCATCGCCCACGTACCAGACGCCTTGGCCCCAGTTGTTGCCGCCGGGCAGGTACATTTCGAAGTTTGCCGAGTTGAAATGGTCGCCGTAGACGTCGCCGAGCTGGATCGCCACGAAAACCGGGTTCTGGAAGGTCACGTTGTGCAGGTAGTCCAGCCCGAGGGGGTTGCCGCTCAAGGCTTGCAGATCTGCGCTTCCGGCCGCCGTATCGGTGCTCAGGAACAAGACATAGGCGTTGTTCTGGCTGTCGCTGGGCAGGGCCACGCCCGTGCCGCCGATATAGAGATTCGTGTCGTCGCAGTTCAGGTAGATGCTCCCGAAGCTTCCGAAGCCGCTGGCGCCGGCGGTCGTCGCCGCGCCGCCCGAGGTGTCGAAGTCGAAGGCGTCGTCGGCATTGTCCGGCGTTCCCGCCACGCCGATCTGCGGCGTATTGCGCACGATGCGGAACGCGGCGAGTTCGCCAACAATGGCCGTATAATCGTTGCCGTTGTTGTTGTCCCACGACTGCATCGCGTTGGGCAACGTACCCGACACGCAATAGCGAACCACCGTGCCGTCGGGATACGGCCCGATCTCCACACTCCACCGGTCGTTGTTGTTGGTCTCGCCGGTCTTCGCGAAATTCGTCGTCGCCCAGCTGGTGCCGCCGTCCGCGCTATACACCAGTGCCACGTTGGTGGAAGCGCCAATCGGCCAGCTTTCGCAAGTAATGGCAATCGGATCGGCCGCCGTGATCGCCCCATTGGCGGGCGTTTGACCGACGTTGCCAACCCACAGGACGGAGGACTCGCCGCCGGAGGCCGCAACGGTCAGGGAATAGTTCGCGCCGCCGTTGTTGTCCCAATTGGTCGTGCTGCCATCGGTGGCCTCGACGTAGTACTCGAACACGGTGCCGGCTGCGAACGGCCCAAGCTGCAGGTTGTACCACTGTCCGCCGATGGATCCCCACTCCGCGTTCGGGGCCATGTTCGTGCGGATCCACGCCCCCCCGTCGGTGCGGTAGCCCAACGTCGCGCTCGTCACCGTGCCGGACGGCCCCGCCTCGACGTTGAGATAGATCGGGTCGGCATCCGTCACGTCGGCGGCGGCGGGCCAGGTGTGCGTGCCGCGGAGCCAGACGTTCGGCGGCGGAACGACGTCGCCGCCGGTGCCTCCGGTCTGTTCGCCCACCCAGACGTGCAGGATGTTCGACCGGTTGGTCTTGCCGTTGTTGTCCACGGCCTCGACGAAATAGTCGATCAAGCATTCGCTCTGGCCGGAAACCGTTCCCCGGTAGCGCATGGCGCGGGCGCTGGGATCCGGCACCTGCAGCGCCGCCTTGACGCTCGGCCACCAGTCGTTGGTCATGTTCACCGCCTGCCACGCGCCAACGCCGGCGCCCTGGGCGAACACCTCGTTCTCGGTCGAGCTGATGGGCCACTGGCCATCGAGATCCCGCCGCCAATAGAGCGTGGCGCTTTGCACCCCGCTCACGTCGTCGATGAACGACCAGACCGTGAAATCGGAGGGCGCGTTCGAGGTCTCGGTCCACATCAATCCGCCGGGGTTGTAGGGCAGGCGCTGGGGCGGAAAGATGCTCGGGCCCCGGTTGTCGCCGCCCGGATTGCGGTCAATGACCTTTTGGGCCTCGGCGACGGCCAGGTTGCAGGCCCGGGTCGGATTGCCGTCCCACGGGTTGGCCGTGTCGAAATCCCAATACCAGTAGCAGCTCGTTTCGCCATTGAGATAGAAATGCCACGCCCGGGCCGTGTCGTTGCCGAGGCCCCACTCCACGTCGTTGATGTCGCGGGTTCCGGAAAGATAGCTGTTCTCCATGTCGTCCGCCGTGAAGACGCGGTTCTGGGCGGCCACGAGCACGCTCCACGACCACATGTCGGGCATCACGCCGTCGCGGTTCTCGTAGGACAGCCACTTCTCGTAGTACGGCGTGCCGCCATCGATGCCGATCCAGCTGCCCGGCTCGACGTGGATCACGTCGTTGGGATTCGGCGGGTACATGGCCAGGTAATCCTGCACGCTGGTATATTCGAAATCGGCGTTGGCGTTGCACATGTCCACGAAAGCCTGGTGCTGGCCGTTCCAGGCGTCGGAATTCTTCATGCCGTAGTTGTCGCCGTCGCTGTGGCACAGCAGAAGCATCGGCTTCGAGGCATCGTTGTTCGCGGCGATCTGGCCGCCCCAGACGTTCTCGGGCTTGAAGGCGCCGTAGCCGCCACGCCCGTTCTCGTTGCCTTCGTAGCGGCCGGCGGGAACCGCGATGATCTTGCGGACCGTGCCGGAGACGGGATCCACATGCCGCACGTAGTGCGGCTGGTAGGACCACGGAGCCAGCACCTTCGTCGGCGCCCAGACGTTGGGCAGCTGCACCCAGGTGCTGGCGAGGTTCGTCGAGCTGCCGTTGCGCACGTCGGCCTTGTTGGGCCGGCAGGAGCTCGCGCTGCTCCAGGTGAAGTCTTCGGCGGTGCGGAACAAGTGCCCGTTGTCCACGATCACCCACTGCAGTCCTTCCTCGACGAGCGCGGGCACCATCGAGTTGTCGAACGCGCACTCCGGCGGCCAAAAGCCCTTCGAGTAGGCGCCGCCCGTGGCCCACGCCTCTTGATACTGTTCCTTGTGCAGCTTGATCTGCATGCGCATCGATTCCACGCTCGTCAGCGGCATCAGGCTGTGGTGGTAGGCAATGCCCACCATGTCCAGCCGCGAGTTGCCCGAGCTGGTCTTCAGGTTGTTGCGCGCATTGCGGATGTTGCCGCCCCACCCCGAGTAATCCCCCCAGAGGGATTTGTTGTTTTCCGCCAGCGAGCCCGAATAGCTCATCTGCGAGCCGCCGTGGCCCGATGCCATCCCCACCGCGCCCGCCGGCCAGTTCTGGTAGCACTGGATGCGGTCGCCGTCCCACACCCCTTGAACGCTGAAGTTGAATCGGCCGTTGGCGTCGATCGTGCCTGGCGTTTCGTAGGGATAATAGATCGGCTGGTGCATGTGCCACAGATGCGTCACGTGCATCGGCACCGCCTGCGCGGACACCGCCGCGAAAAGAAGACCGCCCGCCACCCAGATTCCCGCTGTCGTTTTATTCATAACCGCCCTTTGCTTCTGGATCCGCACGAATCGCCAACCGCTCTGTTCAATCTACTCCACTGCCCGGATTTTGCCCAACTGCCCGGCTCGGTAGAGACGCCTCGCCCTACCCCAAACCTGCTCTTCCGGCCGCAGGTAGGGCGAACCCTCCGGGTGAGCCGGCTCTTCCCTAATTGCCAATGCGCGCGAACGACTCCGTGTAGGTGTCGCTGTCCGACCACTCCTTCGAGGAATTCCATGTCTCGACCCCGCCGGTGTCGGTGTTGCCCGTGCTGTTGGGGATGGTATCCATCGACGACAACGAGCCCGCGCCCAGCATCACGGCGATGCCCGCGCTCTCCAACTGCGTCTTGGTGATGCCCAGCGCCGTCATGGGGATCTTGATCTCGTAGAAGCTGTCGCGGTCGGTTCGGGCGTGGCCGGTAACCTTGAAGTTCTCGAAGGTGCTGCTGTCGTTGAGGCGGTTGTCGCAATCGCGCACGCCCCAGGCGTCGGGCGCGATCAGCGCCGCACTCTTGGCATGGGTGATGCCCCAGGCTGCGCCGGACATGTAATCCGCGTTGGTGGCGCCGCCGGCGGGCACGTTGTAGGCCCCGCCCACCACGCGGCCCATGTAGGACTGCCACAGGCTGCCCGCCATGTAGATCTGGTAGTCCGGGGTGTTCGCGCCCGACCACGTGTTGCTCTTGGTCCACATGTCCGCCGTGCAGCCGCCGCCCGCGGTGTCCAGCACCATCCACATCAGGATGCCGTCGTTGCGGCTGATGGGGTCGCCGCCGCCCGCGTTCGCGGGATCAACCACATCCGTGACGTCCATCAACTGCCAGGCCACGTAGACGTTCTCGTCGTCCCAGCAAGCCCACAGGTGAGAGAAGTCGATCGGCGCCTCGTGCATCGTCCAGTTGTCGCCCAGGCTGCGCGGGTCGTCGTTCACCACGTCCAGCGCGATCAGCATGTTGGTCGTCCATTCCCCTCCGGTGTTGGAGCCATCGATCGCGATGCCCGCCGAGCGGTACTGCCCCTTGGTCGGGTTGGTCGAGTAGGGCTTGAAGCTGCCGGGCTCCGAACCGCCGTTGACGCTGATGCTGTAGTTGTTGTTGCTGTTGTTGTTCCAGGTCGAATTCGCCTGGCCATCCTTGGCCTCGAACGCGTACTGGACCACCGTGCCGGCCGCGAAGGCGCCGATGTTGAGCGACCACGTGTCGTTGCTGGCGTTCGCCGCGCCCTTCGTCATGTTCGTGTACGTCCAATTGACCCCGCCATTGGAACTGAACACCACGCCCACACTGGCCGCCGCGCCGATCGGCGCGGTCTCGAAGGAAATCGTCAGCGCCTCGTTGGTATCCCACGCGCCGGACGCCGGATCGGTCCCCACATTGCCGGTCCAGGAAATGGGCAGGCTGGCTTCGGTCTTGGTGAAGGTATAGATCTTCTGGGCGCTCACGCCGCTGATCGTGCCGCCATCCAGCGTCAGCGTGCGGGTTTGGCCGTTGGTCATGCCGGCGCCGAACACAATCACTTGCCCGTTCGTGTAGTCCGTCGCGCTTCCGCCCTGCACCGTGTAGGTGGACGAGGTCACATTCACCCCGCTCACGCTCAAGGTCACGTTGATGCTGTCCACGCTGAAGTTGCCGCCGGCCGGCGTGGCGCCGACGGTCACGCGATCCACGGGCTGGTCCACGGTCGGCACGTTCACGCGCACGCGCATCATCACGCTGGCCAGGCCCATGTTCGGCATGACCAGCCGGCCGTCCAGGCTCGACACCGTCGAATGCGGCGTCCAGTTCCAGCCGCCGTTGGTCACGGAATCGGCGATGTCGATGACATAGGCGCAGGACTGCCCGCCCACCTTGTACACCGTGGCCGTTCGTCCGCCCAGCATCATGAAGTGCAGGAAATCGTTCGAGACCGCCGGGTCCAGGCCGGCGAAATACTCGTCGCGATCCGGGTAATCGTCGCCGTCGAAGTTGCTGTTCGTGGTCAGGGGGTAGCCCAACCCCAGATTGGCCTCGACCCACGAATCCGGCACGCCCAGATCCGCGTTCGAAGACTGCGGCGGCAATACCTTCGTCCCGCCGAGATTCACGAAGCTGAACGCGAAGTTGCCCCACTCGTCCGGCAGCTATTCATTGCCCAGCGTCGCGCTGTCGCCCAGATACCGGCCCGAGATGAACCGGTTGACGCTGTTGGTCGGATTGGTGTCTTTGGTCACCATCAGGCCCGAGACATACAGGTTTGTCAGGTCCGATGCGTTCGTCACACCGAAGGTCGACAGCGGAATGGCGCATTCCCAATTCGCCGCCAGACGGCTGTCCGGGCCGTAGCCTCCAAACTGCGAAAGCATGGAACCGCCGACCGGAGCGAAATTGGTTCCGCCCGAGGGCGTGGCGAACACGCCCTGGCCAAAATCGTATCCGCCATACATATTGAAACTCGGGAAGGTTCCGTCGCCCCATACGTCGCCCAGCAGGATCGCCACGTTCACCGCCGGCTGGAAGGCCGCGTTGTGCAGGAAGTCGATTCCGTTTGGCAAGCCTTCGAACGCCCAGAAATTGGGGGTTCCCGCGTTGGTGCCGCCGCCCAGGAAGACGATGTAGGCGTTGTTGGTGCTGTCGTTGGGCAGGGCCACGCCCGTGCCGC
>DMJA01000066.1 GCA_003451935.1 Verrucomicrobiota bacterium
CCCTTCTACGGGTGGCGTTTTCGAAAAAGCAGCCCGCCGGGGGTTGCAACCCCGGCCGACAACCCGGATCCATTGTAGGCCACCCTTGCACGGGTGGCGCTTTTGTGAACGGCTCACCCGAGGGTTCGCTCTACCCCAACCCCGCGAATTCAGCCTCTTTGGCAGGGCGAACCGTGCCGGTGAGCCGGGGGGTTGCTGCCGGAGCGCGGGCATCTTGCCCGTCACGCAATCAGCACAATCCGACCCTGTCGGCATAGAAAAAGCGGCGCAGAGCACCGCTTTTTCTGCGGACGGCACACCATGCCGTCCGGGAGGTTTCGCTACCTACTTGCTTTTTTTGCGGAACCGCTTGGCCGGGGCGGCTTTTTCCTCTTCCAGCGCGGCCTCGGGCGGGGCTTCCACCGCCACTTCTTCCAGCTTAGCTTCCGGAGCCGCCACCAAACCGGGTTCCGGCACCGCTTCGACCGGAGCTGCGGGCGCGACACTCGACTCGACCGGCACCGGCTCCGTTGCCGCTTCGGGAGCGACCGTGGCCTGCGCGATTTCCGGCGCGACCACGGGGGCGATGGCTTCCGCATCTTTCGCGTCCTGGGCCGCCTGCGCCTCGACCTGCTTCTTGAACTCCTCCGCGAATTTCTTCTGGTCGGCCCGCTCCTTCACCCGGCGCTGGTGAACGAGGCGCGCATCTTCGGGAATCCCAGCGTTCTCCTCCAAGACACCCGGATCGGCAACCGACAAGGTGACGAAGATGATGGTTTCGACCTGGCTCTTGACGGTCTTCTCATGCGAGAACAGGCGCCCGATGATCGGGAGGCTCCCCAGGACGGGCACGCGTTTGGTCACCTTTTGATCCTGCACGTCCGTCAAGCCGCCGATGGCCACGGTCTGGCCGCTGCGCAAGGTGAACGTGGTGCCGATCTCCTTGAGCGAAATGATGGGCCAGGAGTTGACGCCCACTTCCTTGAACTCCAGCAGGCGCCGCAGGGAGGGATTGATGAACGCCTCGATGTAGTCGTCGGTCTTGACCGTGGCGATCACATCCAGGTCGATGCCGGTCCGGAGATAGCCGCCATCGATGAAGTCCGTCTTGATCCCGGTGTCCAGCTTCGAGGTGATCGTATCGCCCGGGCTGTCCGTCGTGCCCTTCTTGAGTTCCGAGGAGACGATCGGATCGCGCCGACCGATGCTGAAGAACGAATTGGTGGCTCCGCTCGTGACGATCATCTTCGGGTTGGAGACGACGCTGACGCCATCCATCGTTTCCAAGGCGCTCAGCACCACGGAGAGATCCGCCGGCGACAGGATGGCCGTTTTGATGTCGTCGTACATCTTGTTGGAAATGCGCTCCGCCAGGGATTCGGCGCCGGACCCGCTCGCCCGCTGCGACACCCAATAGGTGGAAGGCGTTCCCTCCCAATCCTGCTCCGTCAACACGCTGGGCGTGCTTTGCCATCCCGATTCGGTGTCCGACGAGGTTTCAAAGGTGCCGAACCCGGGCTGACTGCCCCATGTGTCATAGGTGGCGGCCGAAACCTCCTCGCCGTCCTGATCCTTGAAATCCATCCGGCCGGCTTGCGTCCCCTGCAAATTGTACCCGACGGCCCGGTCGCGGTTCAGGTTGTCGCGCTGGCGCGTCTCCGACATCTGCCATTCCATATCCGTCAGGCCGACCTTGTAGCCGGCCAGGATGCTCCAATCGATGCCCAGTTGCTTCACGGCGTCGTCGGACAGTTCCATGATCTTGGTCTCGATCAGCACCTGGCGGCCGGGCTTGTCGAGGGTCTTGATCAGGGAACGGACCTCGGCCAGGCGGGACTCGGTCGAGCGGACCACGATGGCATTGCGGGAGGCCATGGGCAGAACGTTGTTGCTGGATCCAACAATGCCGACCAAGGTGCTTTGGAGCTGGTCCACGGTGGTGAAATCCAGGAAGAAGGTTTCGACATACAGGGGCTCGGGGGCATTGGTGACCGGGGCCTGGATGCTATACACCTTGGAATTGGGCGGCTGTTCCCGGAGATCGAGTTGGTGGACGGCCAGGATCGCGCGTAGCGCGGAAAGCCATTCCACGTCGCGGAGGTTGAAGGTGACGCGGTTGGTGAGCAGCGAATCGGCTCCAATGATGTTGGCGCCGACCTGCTGGGAGAACAAACTCACGGTGTCCTGCAGGGTCGCATCCTTCAGCGAAACCGTGATTAATTCGACCCCGTCCACGGTGCGGGTCGTCATTTGGGTGGCCGCTTCGGCCTCGCCCTCGGCGAAATCGACGAAGTCCACCTCCTGCGGCGCGGCGGGAGCCACCGCTTCCGGCGTGGCGGCGGCCGTCGTTTCCGCTGCGGCAGGTGCCACGACTTCCGGCGCGGGCGCGGGCTGTTCCATGGGGGCCAGTTCACGCCCCTCCAGCGAGGCGGCGTCCAAATTGTCCTTGGCATCGCTCGCGGCATTGATCAGGTCGATGGGGCCGGCCCCTCCCATCAAGGCGCAGGAGAAGACGAGGAGCAAGAGACCGATCAGGGTTCCGTGCCGGGGCGCGGAGTTACGGGGACGTTTGATTTGTTTCATGGTGCTTTCTCCTTGAGGCGTGGCTCCGGGTCGGCCGGGGTCTTTGGGACGGGCTTCGCCGGAAATCGGGTGCGGGTAATTCCCAACCGGGCGGATTCGACCCCCCGCTCCGTGATGCGGAGGATGCGCCAATGGAACCAGCGCCCGTTGGATTGGATGGAAACCACTTTCTTTTCGCCCACGACGCCGACCCCCTCGACCAGGATTCGGTACGTGCCGTCGGCCGCCCGGGAATGCCCGCGCACGGGCAGGGCCGGCCAAACCACATCCGCCGTTTCGGTTTCGAATCCCGCCGCCGCGCGGGCCGGGGCGGGCGGCGCATAACCGACCGGCCAGAAGGGATCACGCCGGGTGGCCGCCTCCATGCGCGCGGCCACCTTGCCTTCGGATTTTTCGGCGGCGGAAAGCCCCATGGCCGCCGCCAACATAATCAGGGCCGCCCGTGTCCCGGCGGTTCTGGGTTTCTGGACAAAGGTTGGTGGATTCCGCTGGTTCATGGAGTCCCGCCGCCCAGGATTTCGTCGGCCTTCTGGCTCACCTTGGCCTGCATATCCGGATCGGTCCACACGGGCCACTGCACTTCGAAGCGGACCAAATGCCGCTGCGGATTGTCCGGTTGCGCCGTAATCAGGAAATGGCTGATGGCGATCAGCGGATTTTCCGCCTGCACCGCGCGCACCCATTTGATGAAGGTGTCATATCCGCATTCCGCCGTCACGCGGGCGGAATAGGCCCGAACCGGACCGGCCGGCTCCTTCTTGTCCGGGGCGGTGGCGGCCCCGGGAGTGGGCTTGGATTCGGGCGCGGCGGCCGCCTCCGGTTTTGGGGCGGGCTTGGCCTTTGCGGGCGGATCGATCAAGCCGATGTTGGTCACCTGGATCGCCTCCACGCCGGAGTCGGTTCCCTTCTTGACCAGGAAGTCCCTCGCCGGGAGCAGGTAGTTGCCCAGGCGGGGGTGCAGCAGATTCTTTTCGGATTGCATCCGCAGCTCGCGCATGGTCTTCACCAGGTCCTCGCGCATGCCGGCCAGATGGCGGATCTGCTGGGGAGCCTGGCGTAGATTGGTTTCCAGCACGATGATCGTGGTGTGCGCCTCGTCCATTTTCCGGTTGATGGGCTGATAGACCCCGGCCCACAAGCCGTACAGCGCCGCCACCCCGCCGAGGGCGATGAGGGCCAGCATCTTCTGGCGCTCTTTCTTATTGGCCGGCAGGCGCACGGAAACTCCTCGGTTTGAAGCTGACTTCGATCTGGAACAAGCGGTCCTGGCTGGTGGCACCCGGCGTATCGTCGTCGGTGAAGGACGCCACGACGGCCTTGTCGGTCCAGTCGGACATGGGGGCCTCCGTCTCCCACGCCCGGCGGAAGGATTCCACCCTCGCCTCGGCATTGGCGCCCTGGTGGCGGCCGTTCAGCGTCACGGCGTGTTCGCGCGCATAGTGCCCGTCCTTGCCCACGGCCAGCTGCATGCGCAGCTGCAGGGTGCGCCACTGCATCGTGTCCGGGACATGCGTCCGGATTCCTTCCAGGATGTCCTCCCACGGCAGGCGCGAATGGTGCCAGCCCATGATTTCGTCGAGATAGCCCTTGTGGAGGTTCAGCGCCTGCTGCAGGACATCCGTTTCCTTCTGGCGCTGCTCGAACTCCATCCGCTGCGGTTCCAACTGCTGGAGCGCCCGGCGGACTTCCAGATAGCCCAGGTATTTCCAGGCCAGGCTGGCCGTCAGGACCGTGACCGCCACCGCCACCGCGATTTGGCCGATTGTCTTGAAGCGGATCAGGCTGGCGCTGCGCCGCTCCGGTTCCAGGATGAGATTGACTTGGAGGCTCATGACGGCTCCAAGACCCCCAGGCACGCCCCGATGGCGGCCGACCACAGCCACGGCTGCGCCGCGTAGCGGTCCGGCATGCTGCCGGGCAGCCGGTCGGGATATCCGTCCAGCGCGTTCCATTCCTCGCCGGCCTCCTCCCCCTGCGCCCCTTTGAGGAACGCGGTGGCCAAGGCCGCGGGACCGGACACATGCAGTTTCTTCAAGGTGCAGTTTTCGCCGCGCTCCATGAAATCCCGGCAGCCTACATATTGCGAGCGCAACTCGCGCGTCTGCTGCTCGATCAGGTGGGAGATGTCGAACGCGCCATCGGCCAGCACGCCTGCCGCGGTTTCCTCGTCCACGCCCAGCATCTCCATGGTGCTCTTCATGAAGGTGGCCATGCCCATGGAAAAGGTGCGCAACTGGGAAAGCCGGCCCTGGTTGAACAGCGCCAGCAGGCTGAAGTCCTGGTCGATGTGGATCAGGCCGTGGGCCGTTTCATAGCCCGCCAGGCGGGGATCGCCATGAAATGCGTTCACGACGGACAGCGAGGAGAGCCCCACGAACCGGGGGGCGACCGCACCGACTTTCGGGAGCAGGTCCAGCATGGACGTCGCCAGGCTTTCCGGCAGCGCCGCCGCCAGCAAGAGGGCTTCCGTCTTGGCCGTGGCCGGCTGGGCCACCTGGGTGCCCACGCGGCATTCCCCCTGCGCCGGATCGATCCCCAAGCGCGCGAGCACCTGTTCCGGATGGCCCAGATCCAGTTGTTCCGGAAGGCGGATGAGCTTGAGGACCGCCCGCGCATCGGACGACACCACCGCGGCAAAGCGCCCCTGCACGTTGGCGGGCAGGACAAGCCCTCCGTGCTTCGGCGTGGAATCTTCGGACACGTCCATCGCGACGGCGGGCAGCATGTCCGCCCCCACCACGGCCAACCCCTCCGCGGTTTTTTTCATGCGCACGGCCCGCACGCCGTTGGACGCGAAATCAAGCCCGACCACATCGGTCGGAGCGCGGTTCAGCATGGCCTTGAGTTTATCCAGCGAGGACATCCAGCATTTCCGGCGAGTTGATTTGCACGCAACCTTTCACACAGAAATCATCTTGCCGACAACTCTATTGCGATGCAAGCAAGGAGATTGAAAAATATTCAGGGAACTGCCCCCCCCCATTTTTTCGAGCTTGAACGGACGGGATGGCTCTCGAAACACTCCAAACGGCCCGGCTCGGCAGGGACGCCTCGGCCTACCCGGCATATCGGTTGTCTGGCAGGTAGGGCCGAACCCTCCGGGTGAGCCGGGCTCTTTTGGCAGACCTAAAACGGCGTCCGAAAATCTGAATTTGGCTTCGCCACCCCCTTCCCCCCTAAACAACAAACACCCTGCCGGGACCCGGCAGGGTGTTTGGGATTGGCGACGCAGGAACGCGTCAGCCAAGAAGTGCTCCCGAATTAGGGCAGCACGTGCGGGGCATCCGCCACCAAGGCGGCATTCGGACAGGTCGGATCCGTGCCCAGCGCATTGATGGTATAGACCGCACCGCCGGCGGGGCAGACAGGCATCACGCCGCCCTTGATATAGGGCGCCACATCCGCATCTGCAGGGACGGCGAGGTCGGCCGCGCCGGTGGCCAGAGCCCATTGTTCCTTGGCGGCATCGATCAAGCGCATGTTGTTAATACAGGCATTCGCGCGGGACGTATTACGGGCACGCGTGAAAGCCGGAATCGCAATGGCGGCCAAAATGCCGATGATGGCGACCACGATCATGATTTCGACCAGGGTGAAACCCAGTTTCTTGCTCTTGCTCATTCGTTTTTCCTGTTGGTTGTTGTTTTTAATCAAACCGACCCGGCTTGGTAACTCCATCCTGCTGCCGCCATTTCAATTTCTTTAATTAAAATACTACTACCGCCGGGAGAATATGCAAACACAATTGTTAAAAATATATTCGGCCGAAAATCCAAGGGGTGCGGGACGTTCCAAGTCAGTCCCCGTCCTTCCCTACGGCCCTTTTTGCCCGTTCAACTTATGCTGGAGGTCGGCCAGGCTGATGTTGAGATTCTGGGCGGCGGCCTTCTTGTCGCCGCCGGCGCGCTTGAGGGTCTGCTCCAGATAATCCTTTTCCTTCCGTTGCAAAAAGGCCTTGAGCGAGAGGGCGTGTTCCAGGCCCGGAAGGGCGGAGGACTTGCCACCGGCCGCCGGCGCCTTGCGGGGCGCCGCAAGAATCTGGGGCGGGAGGTGTTCGGGCTTGATCTCGCCCCGGTTGGAAGCCAGAAGGGCATTTTGGATGCAGGTTCCAAGTTCGCGGACGTTTCCGGGCCACTCATAGGAAGAGAGGATCCGGCACGCTTCGGGGCTGATTCCGCCCGCCTTCTCGCCGGCCGGGGTTTCCTTTTGGATCAGGCGGACGGCAATGGGCAGGATGTCCTCGGGACGGTCCCGCAACGGCGCGATGGCGATGGAAATGACACTGAGGCGGTTGAACAAGTCCTCCCGGAACAACCCCTGCTGGATCCGCTCGCGCAGATCGGTTTGGGCGGACGCCAGCACCCGGGCGTTGATGGGGGTGTTCTGGGTCCCGCCGAGGCGGCGTACCGCGCGGTCCTGCAGCACCTGCAGCAACCGCCCCTGGACATCCATGGGCAGGGCGTCGATCTCGTCGAGGAAGACCGTCCCGCCTTCCGCCGTCTCGAACAGGCCGGCCTTGGGGGAGTCGGCCCCGGGCACGGCCCCCTTGACGTGCCCAAACAGTTCCGATTCCAGCAAAGGCTTGGGCAGCGCGGCGCAATCCACGGACAGGAACAGGCGGTCCTTGCGCGGGCTGGCCGCATGGATGGCCTTGGCGACGCTCTCCTTGCCGGTGCCGCGCTCGCCGGTGATCAGGACCGTGGCATCCGTCGGCCCCACGCGCCGGATCATCTCGCAGACCTTCTGCATCGCGTCGCTCGAGCCGACGAATTCCCCCACCTGCCAGCGCGATTCCAGCTGGGCCTTCAGCATCACGTTTTCCTGGAGGGCCCGGCTGTATTCGAGGGCCCGGTGGATGGTCTTGAGCAGTTCATCGATCTTGAACGGCTTGGGCACGTAGTCGAAGGCGCCCAGTTTGAGGGCGTCCACCGCCGTGGCGATGTTGTCGCAGCCCGTCAGCAAGATCACCACCATGGACGGGTTCCGCTCGTGCGCCCAGCGGAGCAGCTCGAGGCCGTTCATGGTGCCCATGGCGTAGTCCGTGAGCATGAGGTCGAACGGCTGTTTCTCGAGAAGGGCCTGGGCCTCCTCGCCGCCCGCGGCGACGACGACCTCGTGCTGCTCCCGGTTCAGCAGGCTGCCGAGCAGCCGCCGCAGGATCGGTTCATCTTCCACCACCAGGAGTCGGGCCATGGGAACTGCCTACCCTCCAACGATCTCGCCCATCTTGAAAATGGGCAGGAACATGGCGATGACCACGCCCCCGATGATGATGCCCAGGAAGGCCATGATCAGCGGCTCCATCAGCGCCGTCAGGCCGCTCACGATGGTCTCGACCTCGTCCTCGTAGTAGTCGGCGATGCTGTCCATCATGTCGTCGATGCTGCCGGTCTTTTCGCCGGCCTGCAGCATGCGCACGAGGCCGATGGGATAGACCTGCTGGTTCATGAGGCCCGCCGACAGCGGATCGCCCTTTTCGACCGCGGTCGCCGCGTTCTCGACGATCCGGCCCGCCACGCGGTTGCCCGTGGAGCCGGAGACGATCTTCAGGGCGGTGAGGATGGGCACGCCGCTGCGCGTCATCTGGCTCAGCATCCGGGCAAAGCGCGCCGCCGCGTTGAAGCGGTTGAGTTTTCCGAACACGGGAAGCCGCAGCATCATCCCGTCCCACGCATAGGCGCCCTGCTCCGTTTTTTTCCACCGGCGGAGGGCATAGACAGCCCCCCCGATGACGGCGATCAGGTAGAGGGCGTACTTGCGCATGAACCCGCTGAGGTCCAGGAGGAACTGGGTCGGCGCGGGCAGCGCCGCGTCGAAATCCTTGAACATGTCGCCGAACACGGGCACCACGAAGGTGATCAGGCCGATCGAAATGATGATGCACATGCTCAGCACCACCGTCGGATACATCAACGCCGACTTGACCTTGCGCCGCAGCTTGGCGCTGGTCTCCAGGAACGTGGCCAGCCGCGCCATGGTTTCGGACAATTCGCCGCTGGTTTCGCCGCCGCCCACCATGTTGCAGTAGAGCGTGTCGAAGACTGAGGGAAATTGGCGCAGGGACTCGGACAAGGACATGCCGCCCTCGAGGCTTTCGCGGACCTGGTTGATCACCACCTTGAACGCCTTCTGGTCGGTCTGCTCCTCCATGGCTCGCAGGCAGGCCACGATCGGCATGCCGGCGCCCAGCATGGCGCCCACCTGCCGGGTAAACCCCGGCAGGTTCTGATCCACGATCTTGCCGGCGCCCGGCACCGGGATGCTTCTCTTCTTGCCGGGCTTGTCCGAAGCCGGCGGTTCCGTGCGGGAGAGGACCATGTTACTCGCCTCCGGTTACTTCCAGCGCGGCTTCCAGCGTGGTCAGGCCTTCCTTGACCCGCGCAAAGCCCGCCTGTTTCAATGAAACCATGCCGTTTTTCTCCCCCAGCGCATGCAATTCCGAACTGTTCAGCCCCTTCATGATGCCCTGCCGGATCGCATCGTTGATGAGAAACACTTCCATGATGGCGCCGCGGCCCTTGTAGCCTTTGTTGCAGCGCGGGCAACCGACGGCCTTGTACACCGTCGCGCCATCGAGCTCGTGCGGATCGATGTGGTTGTTTTTCAGGATCTCCGGATCGATCTCCGTCGGCCGCTTGCAGGCGCTGCACAATTTCCGGTAGAGGCGCTGGGCCTGGGCCAGGATCAGCGAGGACCCCAACATGAAGGGCTCCACCCCCATGTCGATGAGGCGCGTCACCGCGCCGGGCGCGTCGTTCGTGTGCAGCGTGCTCAGCACCAGATGGCCCGTCAGCGCCGCGCGCAGGGCGATTTGCGCCGTCTCCGCATCGCGGATTTCGCCCACGAGGACGATGTCGGGATCCTGGCGGAGCACGGAGCGCAGGGCCGCGGCGAAGGTCAGGCCCACCTTGGCATTGACCTGGACCTGGTTGATGCCGGCCAGTTGGTATTCCACCGGATCCTCGCACGTGATGATGTTGACATCTTCCGTGTTCAGCTCCTGCAGGCAGGAATACAGCGTGGTGGTCTTGCCGCTGCCCGTCGGGCCGGTCACCAGGATGATTCCGTGCGGCTGGCTGATGCCGTAGCGCATGGCGTTCTCCGCGACCGGATCGAGGCCCAGCGCCCCGAGGCTGGGGGCCAGGCTGCTCTTGTCCAGCGTGCGCATCACCACCTTCTCCCCGAAGACGGTGGGCAGGATGCTCACGCGCAAATCGACTTCCTTGCCGAGGGCCTTGATGTTGAACCGGCCGTCCTGGGGCACGCGATGCTCGGCGATATTGAGGTCCGACAGGATCTTGATGCGGGACAGCACCGCGTTCTGCAGGCCCTTGGGCGGGCCCGGTTTCTCGACCAGGTCCCCGTCGATGCGGTACCGCAGGCGCACCTTCTTTTCCATCGGCTCGATGTGGATGTCGCTGGCCCCCGTGCGCAGCGCCTCCACCAGAATCATGTTGACCATGCGGATCACCGGCGCGCCCTCGGCACTCGCCAGCATTTCGTCCAGGCTCTGCTCTTCCTCGCCGCCCTCGACGACCTGGACCTCCCCCTCCTCCTTCATGAGGGCATCGAGGTCCAATCCCTTGGTCCCGTCCGAGGCCAGCCGCTCCAGGATCGCCTGGATGTCCGGCGCCGGCGCCGCCAGCGGAACAATTCTCAATCCGGTGGAGGCCGTGAGTTCGTCGATGGCGGCCAGGTCGAAGGGATCGCCCAGGGCGACCGTGAGGGTGCGGCCCAGGCGCGCCACGGGCACCACCTTGTGGCGCTGCATCATGTCCTGCGGCACCACGTCCATCAACTCCTTGCCCACGGAGAAATGGGCCAGGCCGATCGGTGGCATCCGCAGATACTCGGCCAGCGCCAGGGTCATCTCCACCGGCGCCACGCGATGCTTGCCCGTCAGGTATTTCTCCAGCCGGACCCCCGTCTTCAAGGCTTCTCGCTCGGCCTCGGCCAGGAGATCCGGAGTGATTGAGCCGCGCCGGAGCAGGATCTCCTTGATCTGCCCCGAATGCGTGGCTCCCGGATGTTGGTCGGTTTCGGACATGTGTTGCGTGGGTTGAATTCGATTACCAGCTCCACACTATAGCCGCTTGCCAGAAATGTTCAATTCAGATATCGTGAAATCAAATAAAGGTTTAAATCCATGGCCGACAAGCGACAATTCGTCCGCAGCGAATCCAAGACCGAAGACGAGCGCGGCGCCCTCAAGACCTTTGAACAGATCCTGGAGGTCATGCCGGACGACCGGAGCACGCTGGAGGCGGCCATCCTCGCCGCCCAGGCCTGCGGCGAAGCGGAGATCGCCCGGACCCACCGCCTCCACCTGGCCGACATCCTGCGCATGGCGGACGACGCGGACGCCCTCCAAAAGCATCTGGAGGCTTTGCGCAACGACCCCGACCCCCGCGCGCAGGAATGGATCGCCGCCTTCGATGCGGGCTTCAGCGTCGATGTATCCCCCGCGGAGGATTTGGCCAGCCTGGTGGAACCACCCCAGCGGCGCGGCCCCCCCCCCTCCTCCGAATTCAACATCTCCGAAGAAATCGATCTGGCGTGGCGGCTCTTCGAACACCAGGAGATCGACCAAGAGGAGTATGCGGCGCTGGTCCGGGACCTGACCGAGATGTCCGCCTCCCCCAACCGGGGCACGGTCTCCGTGCTGCATGCGCTGGAAGCCAGCCACCACCAGAACCTGGATCGCTGTCTCGCGTTTCTTGCGCAGGGCTCCGAAGGCACCCCCGTGCCGTACATTTCGCTGTCGGGCTTCACCATGCGGCCCGAGCTGGCGAAGATCCTGCCCGATGCGTTCATGGCCAACCGCGGGGCCATCGTCTTCGAGGTGATGGGCCATGAATGGCTGGTCGCCGTTCTCAATCCGTTCAGCCTGTCGCTGCGGGCCGACATCCAAAACCTGTGCGGATTCCCCTGCCACTTCTATCTGGCCCGGGCCTCCGACTTCGACCAGGCCCTGGCCCGCCTCCGGAAAACCGCCAGCGACTCGGACGCCCAATCCTGACCGGCGCGGCGTTCCGCCCTATGGCTTGGCGGACAGCCGCCGCCAAACATCCGGCTCCTTGCGCTCCAAGGCGATCACCCAGTGGGAACGATCCCGGTTGGGCGGCAGGCGGATTGTATACTGCTGAACGAAACCATCCGGCTGGATGACCACCATGATGCTTTGGTTCGGCTCGGCCGTGTCCAGCACCAGGTAGAAATCGGGCGTCACCCCCATCCCCATGAAGTTCACGGAAACAAAGCCATCCATATTGACGCGGGCGGAGAACGGCATGGGCAGCGCAATCGTTTGCCCGCCGATCGGGGTGAAGCGGGCCTCCAGCAGATCGCCATGGATGATTTGCCGCTTCACCAAGCCCGTCTTCACGACCTGCCCGGACTCCTTGACCACCGTGAACCCGCTGGACGACCAGATGAGCTCCCCCTCCTGGAATCCAATCAGGTAGGGCGCCACAATCATGAACTGGATCTGCTGGATTGGATCCTCGACCGGCTTGTGGTTGCGCACCAGATCGGCTTCCGCATCGATTGCGACGAGGCAATACTTCTTGGCGAACATGCGGAACGAGGCGGAGTCCTCCTTCCGATCGGAGTCATAGCCGGCCAGCTTCAAGACCTTGGCCAGATATCCGGGGCACTGGTCGGGGATCATCTCCACGGGGGTGGACTGGTCTTCGAACCGGATGTCCCCGATGGTTCCACCCGGCGGACGAAAATCCGTGCCGGCTTTCAGCTCCAGCGCCATCAAACGCCCCTCCTGGTCGTCCGTGACCAGCAGGCGGCGGTGCGCGGCGTCCCATTGGACCGACTCGATCGTGCCCGGGTGGTCGTACAGCAATTGCATCGTGTCGGTGGTCGGATCCAGCCGGTAGATTTTTCCGGACTCCTCGGCCACCAGGGCCGACCCGTTGGGCAGGGCGCACAACCCTTCGGGCGAGTGCAGCGACTGGCGGGCATGGAAGGTGCGCAACTGACGGGTCCGCAGGTCCAGGCAACCGACGTCCCCTGAAATTTCGCAGGCGAAAAAAGCATACGTGCCGTCGGGGGAGAAGCATGCCGCGGAATAACTGGCCATCGCGTCGTTTTGCGGCATCCACCATCCGCCCTGGGCATCCCGGTACAGGATCGCCCCCCGGAACAGGCCGAACAATCCCTCTTTTTCGCGTTCGCTGATAAACGCTTCCATGGTGGACCCGGCGACCAGCAGTTCTCCCGATGGGCCAACCGCCACGGACTCCCACGCATAGCGGCTGTTCTCGAGGGGAATGGGCACCACCATCCCGTAGGGGCGCGATTGCTCCTTGAGGTTGAACGAAATCAAGCGGCCCCCGGGAACATCCTCGACGACATAGAGCATCCCCTTCCCGTCCAGCGCCAACCCCTCCGGCGACCGCAACCCCGGGGCTTTTTTCCGGATGGTCGGCCCCTCTTCATACAGCGGGGTCGAACCGTCGAACAATACCTGCCGGGAGCCATTGGGCTTGATGCGGACAATGGCCGTCGCGTTTTCCTCCGACACGTAGATATCCCCGGATTCCAGATCGCGGGCAATTCCATCCGGGCCGCGGAGGTCTTTGGCCACGGTGGAAACCTTCCCGAAAAGATCCAAGGGCTCCGCATCGGCCCTGGCCGGATGCGGAGAGATCTGGGGCAGGACCTGGTTATCGGGAAAGGCAAGCCTTCCGGCATCGGTGTCGGCATGCCCGCCCGCAGCGGGCCAGACGGCCGCCACCACCAACAGGACCTTCATTGAACGACGGGAAGCAACCGCGCGGATGACCATCCAATCCATAGCGCCGGCATGCTACGTCCCGAGCTAGAATATGTCAATTGGCAGCCCCCCCCCAGGTTGCCCTTGTGGTTGTCCATTTCTTGGGGCATATTCCGGTCCATGGACGGGTTCTTCCAGAATGGAGGAATGGGCATGGGAAAGATCGGGCGGACCGGCATGCTTCTCTTGTGGGTGTTGCTTCTTCCGGCGCCCGTCCTAGCTGGCGATTACACCTACACCACGAATTCCTCCAACCCCGATACCATCACCCTCACGGGATACAACGGGCCGAGTGGCGTGGTGGACATTCCTTCCAGTTTGGATGGCAAGACCGTCACCGCGATCGGGAACAATGCCTTCCGCGGCAATACCGGACTAACGGGCGTCCACATCCCCGCCACCGTCGACTCCATCGGAAGCTATGCCTTCCAGACCTGTACCAGCCTGACGAACATCTACCTTCCCGATGGCGTCGCTTCCATCGGAAACTATGCCTTCCACGATTGCTCGAACTTGCGGAACGTCCTCATCCCCGGCAGTGTCGCTTCCATCGGAACCGGTGCATTCCAAGGATGCTCTGGACTGACGGGCGTCGCCATCGGCAACGGCGTGGCCACACTTGGAAGCTATGCGTTCTATGGATGCACCCGGCTCTCCAACGTCATCCTTCCCGACAGTGTCACCTCGATCCAAGATCGCGCTTTCGACGCCTGTACCGGCCTGGCATCCATCTCCATCACGGAGGGAAACCCCACCTATTCCAGCCGGGACGGAATCCTGTTCAACAAAACGCAGACCGCGCTCATCCAACATCCCGGAGGCCGGGGCGGTGTCTTTGCCGTTCCCGATGGCATCACCTCGATCGGGAACTATGCATTCTGCGGCCGCACCGGCCTGGCCACCATCAGCCTCCCCCCCACCCTCGTCGCCATCGGCAACTATGCGTTTCAAGGGTGCACCGGACTGACAAGTCTTGACCTCCCCGACGCCGTCGCCACGATCGGAAGCTATGCGTTCTCCGGATGCACCAGCCTGCGAAGCATCAATATCCCGGGCGCCCTCTCTACAATTGCCGCCAGCACATTTCAAGGTTGTTCCGGCCTGACGGGCATCCAGATCCATGATGGCGTTGTCGCCATCGGAAACAGCGCGTTCCAAGGATGCTCCGGTCTGGCGGATGTCGCCATCGGCAGCGGCGTGGCCACGATCGGGAGCCAGGCGTTCTACGGTTGCACACGGCTCGCGGACATCGCCATCCCCGACGCCGTCGCCACAATCCAGGATCGCGCCTTCGACGGTTGCACCCGCCTGGCCTCCATTTCTGTCGCGGAGGGCAACCTCGCCTATTCCAGCCGGGACGGCGTGCTCTTCAATAAATCCCAAACCGCTTTCATTCAGCACCCGGGAGGCCAGCAAGGGGCCTACGCCATCCCCGCCGGAGTTGCCTCGATTGGAAACTATGCCTTCTGCGCACGTACCGGCCTGACGCACATCGACATCCCGTCCACGGTCGTTTCGGTCGGGGCCTATGCATTCCAAGGATGCACCGGGCTGACGAGCGTCCAGATTCCCGATGGCGTTGCCTCGATCGGCAACTATGCGTTTCATGGCTGCACAAGCCTGAGAGACATCAACATCCCCGCCAGCCTCTCTGCCATCGCCGCCGGGACGTTTCAGGGCTGCGCCGGCTTGACAAGCGTGGCGATTCCCGATGGCGTCGCTTCGATCGGAACCTATGCGTTCTATGGGTGCTCCGGCCTTGCCGGCATCGACATCCCCGCCAGCGTCTCCACAGTCCAGGAGCGTGCGTTCGATGGATGCTCCCGCCTGGCCGCCATCTCCGTCGACGAAGGCAACGACGCCTATTCCAGCCAGGACGGCGTCCTGTTCAACAAGGATCAAACCGTGCTCATCCAGCATCCCGGCGGCCAAGGCGGGGCCTACAGCGTTCCCGACGGTGTCACCTCCATCGGAAACTATGCGTTTTGTCTCCGCCCCGGCCTGACGAGTGTGGGACTCCCCGGCACCCTCGCTTCGATTGGAAACTACGCATTCCAGGGATGCACCGGGCTGACGCATATCGGCATCCCCGACAGCACCGCCGCCATCGGCATCGGTTCGTTTCTGGGCTGTTCCGCCCTGAAGAATGTCACGATGGGCAACGGCGTCGCCACGATTGGGAGCAGCGCGTTTCAAGGGTGTATCGGCTTGACGGACATCACCGTCGGCAATGACATCGCCACAATCGGCAGTTACGCCTTCTTCGGCTGTTCCAGCCTGGAGACCCTGACCATCCCCGACAGCGTCGCCACGATTCAGGATCGCGCGTTCGACGGGTGCTCCAGTTTGACCTCCATTTCCGTGGCGGAGGGCAACACCGCCTATTCCAGCCGGGATGGCGTCCTCTTCAACAAGACGCAGACCACGCTCCTCCAACATCCCGGCGGACAGGGCGGGGCCTATGCCGTTCCCGACGGTGTCACCTCGATCGGAATCTATGCGTTCAACGGCCGTACCGGCTTGGCCGGCATCAACCTCCCCTCCACTCTCATCTCCATCGGCAACTATGCGTTCCAAGGGTGCACTGGGCTGACCAGCATCGGCATCCCCGACAGTGTCGTTTCGCTCGGAAGCTGCGCACTCCAAGGATGCACTGGACTGACCAACGCCTTGATAGGCAATGGGGTTTCCGCGATTGGCGGCCTTGCGTTCTACGGATGCTCCAGCCTGGCCTATATCGATCTCCCCGACAGCGTCGCCACGATTCAGGACCGGGCGTTCGATGGGTGCTCCAGTTTGGCCGCCATTTCCGTCGCGTCGGGCAACTCCGCCTATTCCAGCCGGGACGGCGTCCTGTTCAACAAAGATCAAACCAAGCTCATCCAACATCCCGGAGGTTTGGGCGGACCGTATGCCGTCCCCAATGGCGTCGCCGCGATTGGGGACTATGCGTTCAACGGCCGCACCGGCCTGACGAGCGTTGTCCTCCCCGATGGCGTCACCTCCATCGGCAGCTATGCGTTCCAAGGCGGCACCGGCCTGGAGGAAATCATCCTCCCTGGCAGCGTCGCCTCGATTGGAAGCGGGGCCTTTCTGGGCTGTACCAGCCTGGGACGCGTTCATATTCCTGACGGCGTCACTTCAATCGGCAATGGCGCGTTCCAAAGTTGCTCCGGCTTGACGAATGCCATCATCGGCACCAACGTCACCACCATCGGAAATTCCGCATTCTACAATTGCTCCGGACTGACAGGCGTGGCCATCCCCGCCAGCGTAACCTCGATCCAGGAACGCGCGTTCGATGGTTGCTCCAGTTTGACCGGCATTTCCGTCTCGGCGGGCAATCTGGCCTATTCCAGCGTAGACGGGATCCTCTTCAACAAGACCCAAACCGAGCTCCTTCAATATCCGGGTGGCAAGGAAGGGGCATATGCCATCCCCCCCGGCATCGCGACAATCGGCAACTTTGCGTTCAACGGACGCACCGGCCTGACCGCCATCGATATCCCCGCCGGGGTCACCTCGATCGGGAACTATGCGTTTTATGCTTGCACCGGACTGACGAACATCACCCTCCCCGACAGTATCGTCGCAATCGGCAGCTATGCGTTCTGCGGGTGCTCGAGCCTGACAAACATCCATCTCCCCGAAGGTGTCGTCTCGATCGGGAATGGCACCTTCCAGAGTTGCACCGGATTGACCGGCATCCGCATCCCCACCGGCGCCACCGCGATTGGGAATTACGCGTTCTATGGGTGCAGCGGGCTGACAAACGCGGCAATCCCCGGAAATGTCACTTCGATCGGGAGCTATGCCTTCTTCGGTTGCTCCACCCTCTCCGGCGTGGACATTCCCGACAGTGTCATCTCAATCCAGGATCGCGCCTTCGACGCCTGTCCCGACTTGGTCGCCATCTCCGTTGCGGAGGGGAACCCCGCCTATTCCAGCTTGGATGGCGTTCTCCTCAATAAGGACTTGACCCTTCTGGTTCAATGCCCCGGCGCACGGTCGGGCTCCTACTCCATTCCCGGCCGCGTCGCCACGATCGGGAACTATGCGTTCAATGGGTGCACAGGCCTGACGGATGTCGTCATGGGCGGGGCCGTGACGACGATCGGCGCCCATGCATTTGAAGGATGCCTCAACCTCGCCGCGCTGGTCGTTCCAGGCGGCGTGATCCATGTCGGCATCTCTGCGTTTGACGGATTTCCCGGCGCTTTGTATTTCCAAGGAAACGCCCCCGTATTCGAACACCACCTCCCGGGCTTGGCTTCCATCTACTACTGCCTCGGCACATCGGGTTGGGATGCCTACACCTCCCCCAAAAGCATCTGGACGAGCGTTGCGGCCTTCGAGGCCGGCGAAGGAATGCCGTCGTATGCGAGCCAGACCGGCAACGTGGGCAATGCCTACGGCGTGTTGCCGACGGCAACCCGCCCAGGCTTTGCGTTTGGCGGGTGGTGGACGGAGGCAAATGGCATGGGCACCCATGTGTTCACCAATTCAACCGTCCCCTATGTGACCACGGGGCATGTGCTTTATGCCCATTGGACCGAAACGCCGGCGCTGGATGCAGAAGACGAGGTGCGGTTCCTCTCCGACAGACTATCCTTTGGCCTCCCGACCGGCTATTCGGCCTGTATGGTCGAATGTGCTACCGTCGTGACGAACGGGGCGTGGAATTTCTCGCCCCTGGATGCGAATGAATACGGAATATCGAACGGCACCGTGACCTTGTATTATTTACCGGAACGTCCCAAGGCCATTTATCGGGCGCAATTCAGCCCGTAGTTGCTCCCGCATATGGCCGGGAGCCGCGAGGGGAGAGAACTGCCCGACAGGAGTTGAACCGGCAATCTCGTGCTCTGTACTTGAAAAATCGCCGTTCTTATTAATATGGCGAAGGTTGCCGCCAATCGGACCGACGATCGAGATTTCGCTCACCGCCTTCCCCCGCCCGGCGTGCAGAGTTGAGCCGGTTCCGGCAGCGCTATTCCTCGTCGACCTGGATGAGATACAGGCCGATGCCGCCGATGTCCGTGTCGAGGTATTCGTTTCCTTCGGGATCGGCGGGGATGCCGGATTCGATGGCCTGGAAGCCCTGGATCAGGTTTGTTGAACGCAGGATCTTGTAGCGTTCGTCCACGCGGCCCAGCCAGCGGATCCAGACGCCGTTCGTCCCAAGGCTCACGGGGCTTTGCAACTTGAGGGCGATCGCGGTGCGCTCGAACGGCCCATAGACCTGCAGGTCGCCGGAGGTTTCCACCTCCACCAGCCGATAGGTGTAGGTGCCGCCCGCCACCGCCCCGGCGTCCACCAGGGAATACGCCGTGCCGAAGCCGTCCACGCCCTGGGCATAGAGGATGTCCTTATTCACCCGCACCCAGGCGCTGCCATCCCAGCGCTCCACATAGAACCCGACGGTGTCTTCCTCCGAAGCCGTCCGCCAGCGGACCACCACCTGGTCGTTTTCCTCCCCGGCGGTGAAGCTGTACAGCACCACGCGGGTGGTGGAATAAGGCTGGAAATAGATCTGATCGATTTCAGTGGCCTGGGCCCCGTCTATTGTCTGAACCGCGACGACGCCGAAATACCCGTTGGATTCCAGCGTGGAATCCACGCCCGTGCCTTGGAAGACGGTGGCATTGGCGGGGACTTCCGTGGCCACGCTGCCCTCGCCATTGGTGGTGGGCAGGACGGAGGTGTAGAGCTCCCACACGCCGGCGCTCTTGCGGCCATGGGTGACCCGGATCAGGAACCCGACGTCCGTCAGCCCGTCGACCAGCGACTCCTCCGAAGTCAGGATGGTGGCATCGGCGACGCCATTCGTGACCCGTTCCAGACGGATCTTGTCCCCATAGGTGCTGTCGCCTCCAATCGCCAGGCGATAGCCATCCACCGTGGAGGATTCCAGGTCGGCTTCGTTCGCATACAGCCAGATGTACATGCGGTTGGCGGTGGCGAACTCCATGTTCCGGCGCCCCACCCACAGGCCCCATTCCTGGGAAACGCCCCAGTACGCGATCTGGGTCCGCAGTTGGTTCGTTGCCGTACCCGCCGGGCCATTCTGCCGCAAGGTCTGGGAGCCCGTGGCGCCGGCGCCCGCATCGCTGTCGGCCACAATGATCCAATTGGTTGTATCGCCGGACCAGACAGGCGACCCCGTGAAATTGCCGTCTATGAAACCATCCAGCGGGGCGGACGCCGTGATGAGCACGCTGGTGACCCCCGCCAACCCGCCGCCATTCGCGGCAATCGTGAATTCCCCGGCCTCGCTGTACTGAAGCGCGGTCCAGGTGTAGGCACCCGTGACCAAAGATTGGGCACCTCCCCCGCTCAAGGTCCCGGATCCGCTGGCCTGGCCGAGGGTCACGCTGACGATGGAATCCACATCCACGTTCTGGTTGGCATCCTGCGCCTGCACGACGGCGCTGAAGTTCTGGGCGATGGGCACCACGGTGGCGAGCGAGGCGAACGCCAGCTGGGTGGCCGCGACGATGATCCGGTTGCGGTCTCCGGTCACGTCGGTCGCGGCGCCGCCGGCGTCGGCGGCCGCGAAGATCGACCCGGCGCTGTCGGCCGTGGCGCTGGCGACCGTGAAGGTCAACTGCGCGTTGTCGGTGACGGTGCTGGCGAAACTGGCCAGGACTTTGAAAGTCTTGGTGGCGCCATCCGCGGCGGACAGGCCGGCCAGGTTGGTGAACACCACGGTGGTGCCGCCGTAGCCTTCGGCGATTTCGGTGGTGCCGTCATAGAGCGCCACCCGGCGCAGGTTGTCGCCGTTGGCGA
This sequence comes from Verrucomicrobiota bacterium, assembly GCA_003451935.1. Classification (GTDB taxonomy): domain Bacteria; phylum Verrucomicrobiota; class Kiritimatiellia; order CAIQIC01; family Lenti-01; genus Lenti-01. The sequence continues at coordinate 20,141 of DMJA01000066.1, forward strand.
CCGTGAAGGTGATCGCCGTCAGCGTGGTCCCAAGCGCATCCGAATCGGCGGCGCCGCCGCCGTCGCGGATCGTGAAGCTGCCGACTTGCAGGGACGACGACGTCAGGTTGGTTTCCTGATAGGAGCCATAGGCGATGCTGGAAAACTCGGTGAAGCCGGAGTCGCGGATGATGTCGGAGTCGGCGCTATAGGTGCCCGTCCCGGTCACCACCTTGTCCTTTTGCGTCGCACCAGCGCTGGTGTGCGTGAGGACCGAGTTGTACACCCCGGCCGTGGCCGGCTTGAACCGCACGAAAATTGTCGTCTCCGCCACGGTCCCGCTGGATGGCGTCAGCGAAATCGCCGAGGAGCTGAAACCCGAGCCGCTGGTGAGGGAGATCTCAAATCCCGGCGGGGGGGTGATCACGATGTTGGCGCCCAGGTTCACCCCCGACACCGTGTAGGACTGCTCGGCGGACGCCACATTGGTCACCACGCTGCCGAACGCCAAGGCGTCGCCCGAAACCAGGATTCCGGGGGTCGTGGAATCCACATCCACGATTCCGAAGATATCCAGGCCATAGCTGTTGTCGGCACGGGAATAGAACCCCCACGCACCCGTTCCGGTCTGTCCGCTGGCAAAGTAGCGCAGGGTCACCGTCGCGCCTTCCGTCAGGTTTTGGAGGGCGGACACCCCGGAGAAATCCCACGCGCGGGTGAGGCTGGTGGATTCCAACGGGGATCCGATCCAAGTGAAATTGGTCCCGTCCAAGCTGTAGGCCCACTGGTCCCGGACACCCGTATAGTTGATGACATTCGTGTAGAAACTTGGGGTGCCCGCGAATCGGCCCGTGATGCTCGTCAGCGAAAGCTTGTGGCCAGGGGCGGAGGACAGCGTCACCTGGTAATAGTCGTTGCTGTCCAGCGCAATGCCCTCGTTGCCAAATCCGGTGGTCCGGAAGGAGTTGGTGCCGGTGCTGGCCGGGGCGCCCGCCCCGCGGGTGATGTTGGAAGAACCGTCCATGCTGGCGTTGTACACTTCCGCGGTCCATGTCGCTGGATAGGGCGAACCCGCCCCGGTGAAATCCCAGGCCGCGAGGCTCGAAGGGCCGAGGGTCACCGCCACCTCCACCGTCTGCGTCGCCACGCCCGCGAGGTTGCTGGCCGTGAAGGTGAAGGTGTTCGTCTTGCCCCCTTCGGACAACGGCGGCGTGTAGCTCAACTCGCCTGTCCCCGCCGTGAATACATAGCCCGACGGGGCCGTCGTGCTTTGCAGCGCCAGCGTGGGTGCGGGCGCGCCCGAGGCGGTTTCCGTGAAGACCAAGGCCACGCCCGTGGTCGTGGCGTACGGGCCGGCGCCGCCTGTGAAGGCCGGCGCCGAAGCCGCCGTCACCACGACGCTGACGGTTTGGGTCGCCACGCCCAGTTCGTTGCTCGCCGTGAAGGTGAAGGTCTTGGTCGTCCCTCCATCGGCCAGCGGCGGCGTGTAGGTCAGGACGCCCGTCGCCGGAACAAAGTCGTAGCCCGAGGTGGCCGTCTGGGATTCCAAGGCCAATGCGGGCGTCGGCCAGCCGGTCGCACTCACCGTGAAGGCCGTCGCCACTCCCGACGTCGCATACTGGGTCCCCAACGCATTGAACACCGGGGCGTTCGAAATGACCAGCGTGCCGTTGGTCGAGCCTTGGTAGAGGAGATCGTTCACGATGCCCGTCACGGCGTAGCTGCCGGCATTGCTGGGCGCGGTCGCCGAGCCGTCATAGGTGACGTCCACGGACAAATCCGCCGGAACGGTTGTCACCGTGACGGTCTTGGCGTTGCCGTCCCACATCTGCGCCAGGTTGCCCAGGGTCACGGTCGCCTTGGCCTTGGTCACGTTGAACGTGTTGGTCACATCCGGCGCCGGATCCCAACTGGTATTGCCGGCCTGCGAGGCCACGATGCTGACGGTCCCCGACGTCGAGAACGTCAGGTTCGTGCCACTGGCGATCGACCCCGGCCCGCTGGCCACCGCAAAACTCACCGGCAGGCCGCTGGAGGCAATCGCCGTAAGCTTCACCAAATTCGTCGCGGTCTGGTTGTCGATGGGCGCGAAGTGGATGGCCTGCACCCCCTTCGTGGCCACGCTGGCCACGGAGGAATAGGTGCCGGTGCCGATCGCCGAAACCGCCCGCGCACGGAAATAATAGGTCGCGCCAGCCGCCAGTCCCGTCACGGACTGGCTCGTGCCCGCCACCGTCAGATTTGAATAGCCGGGGATGTAGGCCGGCGTGGCCAGCGAGCCTTGGATCAGGATGTCGTCACCCGCGCCTTCGAAGCCCAGGGCGCCGCCGGAGGCTCCCCCCCACCCCGCCAGCCGGAAGGTGATGGCGCCGGATACATTCTGAAACGCGGGAACTCCGTTCAGATCGCAAGACAAGGCAAGAGCGGCCGTGTTGGTCGCCATTCCATTGGTCGACACCAGATTCGTCGCATAGCCGTCATGGCTTGCCCGCAGCGCGAGATTGGAGGCACCGGTGGCGGACCGCTGGATGTTCAGGAGGATGTTGGTGATGGACATTGTCACGTGGTCAGCGCCCGGCTGGATGGTCCACTCGAAATATTCGCCTGCCGCCAATGCGGCCGCGGCATCCGCGAAGTTGGTGGACCAGCCACCGGCGTTGAACCGGCCCGCATTCGCCGAAGCCGTCAATCCCGTGCCGCGGGTGATATAGGCGGGAGCCTGCATGTGGGTGGCCGCGAAGGTGGAAATCCCCTGCGCCTCGTCGCCCGCATAGTCCGCAAAGTCGAAGGCGATCAAGTTGGTGTTCGCGCTGCCGGCCGTGAAATTCGAATTCGCTCCGACATCGAGCCGGTAGCTCGTTGCGCCCCCCGGCGCGCCCCAGGCCGCCGTGAAGTCCGCGGCGTTCATCGCGCTCGCCCAGATCGGAGCCGGTGCCGCGGGCAGGCCCTCGGCCACCACCACGCTGACCACCTGCGTGTCCATGCCCAGGCTGTTGCTCGCCGTGAAAGTGAATGACACATCGCCAACATCCGCATACGGTGGTGTGTAGGTCAGCAGGCCCGTCGCAGGGTTCAAGGTATAACTGCCGGGCGTTGCCCCGGTATCCGCTTCCACCACCGCAAAGGTGGGAGGCAAGCCCTGGACGCTCACGGTGAAGGACATCGGCACCCCCGACGTTGCGTATTGCGTTCCCAGCGCGTTGAACACCGGCGGCGCATGCACGGCCACGCTCACCACCTGCGTCACCACGCCCAAGCTGTTGCTCGCCGTGAAGGTGAAGGTCCGCGTGCCCGCGTCCGCCAGCGGCGGCGTGTAGGTCAGCATGCTGGGGCTGGTGCCGTTCGTCCAGCCATAGGAGCCGCCGGTGGCCGTCGTGCTTTGCAGCGCCAGCGTGGGTACGGGATCGCCGGTCGCGCTCTCCGTGAAGGTCAACTCCACGCCATTCGTCGTGCTGTAGCTGGTCCCGCTGGTGAAGAACGGCGCCAGATCCACCGTCGTCACGCTCGCCACCGACGAATATGTCCCGGTGCCCAGCGCCGAGGCCGACCGCATCCGGAAGTAGTACAGGGTGTTCGGTGTCAGCCCCGTCACGGAATGGCTCGTGCCGGAAACCGTCAAATTTGAATAGCCGGGGACGTAGGAAGGATCGCCGCTGACGCCGGTCACGGTAAATGAACCCGCGGGCGGCAGGGCGTTTGTCACCGTGTTGCTGACCGTCCAGTTGTTCGTGTTGCCGATGGCGGCCAGCAGCTCCGCCTTGGTGCCGGCTGTAACACTCATGCCATAGACGAAATTATCCACCTCGTTCAAGGCGATGGCCGTTGTTCCATCAGTCAATCCCGTGGGAAGGCCGGACGATTCGGTATTCGTTGCGCTGGCCTGCCAGCCGATATCTTGGCTATTGACCGCGTAAATCATGGTCGTGGACGAGGCCGTCTTTTGATAAGCGAGAATCTGGTCGCCGGAAGCGGACAAGGCAAAGGAAGTGCCGGAAACCGTCCCCGTACTTGCTGTCGCGCTCGGGGTAATCGACACCATGGTCCCGGCCATGATGGGATTGGCGGTCGAATTCGACCAAAGCACGATCCCCTCCCCTGTCCGGAAGTGGTCGTTCGTCCACCCGTTCTCCGTGAAGTAAATGGCCGTGCCCACGTCGAGATTCGCCAAGGCGAGAAACGTGAACCGATCGGCATCGAAGTTCGCCCCGATGATGGCGATGTCGCCGGCCGTGAGCGTGGACACCGGCGCGGCCACATTGCCAAGGAACATCGCGTTCGTGCTGACATCCAGCCGGTAGTTGTCCGAGGCGTTTGCCACCGCGGTCCAGGCCGCCGTGAAGTCCGCGGTGTTCGTCGCGCTCGCCCAGATCGGGCTCGGCGGGGGAGGCAGGCCTTCCGTCACCGTCACCGACACGTTCGTCGTCGCCACGCCCTGGCTGTTGCTCGCCGTGAAGTAGAAGGTCTGGGTGCCGACGTCCGCATAGGGCGCCGTATAGGTCAACACGCCCGAAGCCGGATTGAAGCTGTAGCCACTCGTCGCCGTCGAATTCGTCAAGGCCAGCGTGATGGGCGTGGGATAGCCGCTGGCGCCGACCGTGAAGGCCATCGCCACATCCGTCGTCGCGCTCTGCGCCGCCAGCGCGTTGAACACCGGCGCAGCGTACACCGTCACGGTGACGGTCTGCGTCGCCACGCCCAGTCCGTTGCTCGCCGTGAAGGTGAAGGTCCGCGGCCCCGCGTCCGCCTGCGGCGGCGTGTAGTCCAGCGTGCCCGTCGCATTGGTGAACCAGTAATAGCCGTTCGAAGCCGTCGTGCTCTTCAGGACCAGCGCGGGGGTCGGCGCCCCGGTGGATGTGTTCACGGTGTAGGTGGCCATCGCCACCCCGGCCGTGGCGCTCAGCGCGATGGCGTTGGTGGCGAATTCCGGCGCGGAGCCCCCCACCCACACATAGACGGTCTGCGTCGCCACGCCCACGGCGTTGCTCGCCGTGAAGGTGAACGTCCGCTCGCCGCTCTCCTCCTCCGGCGGGGTGTAGGTCAGCACGCCCGTATTCGTCGCGGCCGGGAAGCTGTAGCCGTTGGTGGCCGTCGTGCCTTGCAGCGCCAAGACGGGCGCATCACCCGACGCGCTCACCGTGATGGCCGTCGCCACCCCCACCGGCACGTAGAAGGTCCCCGTGCCGCTGGTGAAGGCCGGCATGCTTTCCCGGGTCGTCACATTCGCCGTCGGCGAGGAATTGGTGCTCGTCCCCGTTCCCGCAACCGTCCACACCCGGAAGTAATACGTCGAATTCGTCGTCAGATTCGTCACAATTTGGCTCGTGCCCGAAACCGTCCGGTTCGAATAGCCTGGGACGTAATCCGGCGTACCGCCGCTCGGCTGGGTGATGGACACATCATCCACCCACAATTTCAGATCGCCCGTTGAAGTGTACACGTAAAGGACGCCAAAATAGCTTGCTGTGGTATGAGTGGTTTCCGTGGCCGGCGTCCCATAGGAGGTCAGCGCATCGAAGTTCCCGTTCGTGTCCACCTTGAGACTCCACTCCCCTGCCGCAGTCCGGATCACTTCGATTCCGCCCGCATATGTGTTGCTCACAGTGGTCTGCCAATTCAATCCGCTGTTGATGACTTCGGTTGCCGCCCCGGCCGTGACTTCCCAGAGTCGCAAAATATCGTCGGATAGCCCGCCATAATTCACCCCCACGATGTACCCGTTGACCGTGCCCTTCCTGGTCATCTGCGCGGCATCCTGATCCGCGGACAGGAATACCGACCAATAGTTGCCAGCCGAAGGAAGGTTTGCATGCTTCACCTGCATCCGCCAGGTCGTGTCGGCAGCCGTCAAATTCAAACCAGAAAGGGCATATGAAATCTGATTCGAGTTCGCCACGGTGTCATTATAGACCTGCTGCAATGAATACGTCCCATTGAGAGGATTGGTCGGAGACGCCATCCATCGGTCCGCAGGGCTTTGCGTCCAGCCCGTCAATAAACCGGATTCGAAGCCGTTGGATAAAATCGTTGTGGTCCCTGCGCTGCCAGACTGGAAATTGGAGTTCGTGCTGACATCGAGGAGGTAGCTGGTGGCGCCGGAGACCGGGGTCCAGGCGGCGGTGAAGTCGGTGAAGTTCGTCACGCTCGCCCAGATGTTGGTTGGGGCGGCGGGGGGAGTGTCGCTGACGGCCACGGTCACGGTCGTCGTCGCCACGCCTTCGGTGTTGGTTGCCCTGAAGTAGAAGATTTTGGAGCCCAGGTCCCCGACGGGCGGCGTGTAGTTCACCGTCAGTTCAGTGCCGTTCGTCGTGCAGGTGTAGCTGCCCCCCGTCGCCGTCGAGTTCGTCAGGGCCAGCACGGGGTCGGGATAGCCGGTCGCGCTCACCTTGAACGTCAGGAGCGAATCAACATAGGCCGTCTGCGCGCCAAGGGCATTGAATTGAGGCGGCGCAAGCCCCGGAATGATGGTCAGCGTGGTGTTCGAGGATCCCGTGTAGCCGGGCGAGGCGATCGTCGCCACCACCGCGTAGTCGCCCGTGGCGATCGGCGGAGTGGCCGAACCGTTGTAGGTGACGGCCACGTTCAGGAAGGCGGGAACCGTCGCCACCGTGACGGTCTTGGCGTTGCCGTCGTACATCTGCGACACGTTCGACACGGTGACCGTCGCGGCAAGCGGGTTGTAGGGCAGGACCACGATGTCGTCGAGGTTCATCATGCTGCTGTTGTTGCTGTTCGACGTCACTTGGAAGCGCAGATAGGTCGCCGGGCCCAGCGCCAGGGTGTTGGAATAGGCCAGGAAGGTGAGCTTGTTGGTGACCAGCAGGTTGGTGTGGCTGGTCCAATCCACGCCGTTGGCGCTGGTCTCCAGGGACAACTCGCATTTGGTGGAGGTTCCGTACAGGGCATAGTTGAACGCCACGGAATGGATGCCGTTGGAGAACGGCGTCAGGCTTTGCATCACGCCGTTGGTCGAGATGTCGTTGACATAGCGCAGGCGGATGGACTTCAACCCGTTCGTCACGTCGTTCGTCGTGCTGCTGGTGATGGCGTTGTTCAAATACCAGACGGCGGGATTGGTGGCGGACAATGTCCGGTTGACGGGAACGTAGCTCGAGGGAGGCGTGTAGGTTTCGAAATCGATGACGTAGGATGCGCCAACGGCCCTGCTGACCGTGGAGGTGTCCAAAATCGTCACCGCGCCGGCGAAGGTATTGGTGATGCCGTCATAGTGGGCATCGCCGGTCACGCGGACCGTCGCGCTGTAGATGCCGACGTTCTTGGGCGGATGGGCCGGGGAATAGGTCACCGACCAGGAGAGCCCGGTGGGCGCCACCGTGAACGTGTTGGTGTGCGCCAAGCCGTCATAGTTCGCCGTGATCCGCGAGTCGATCGAGCAGGTTGCCAACGCCTTGGTGACGACCACGGCGTTGCTGAACACGAAGGTGCCGCCCGTCGCGTTGGCATCCCCCACCACCTCCACCGTGGCATCGTAGCCGCCAATCTCCACGGGCGCCGACACAAATCCGTCGGGAATCCCGTTCGTCGTGTAGGTCACCGTCCACGCCATCCCCGGCGTCACCGTAAACGTGTTGGTGTGCGCCGCGCCGTCGTAGGGCGTCGAGATGGCGGAATCCAACGTGCAGGTGGCGGTGCCCTGCGAGATATTCACGGAATTGGTGAACACGAAGATGCCGCCGGTGACCTTGTTGGTGTCGGGAATCGTCACAATGGCGGTGTAGGTTCCGGCGTCGACGGGGCTCCCCGCAACT
>DMJA01000108.1 GCA_003451935.1 Verrucomicrobiota bacterium
CGGGCGGAAGGTGAAGGCGGCGGATTCAGGAAACCCTATGGACCGCGCCGGCCGTATGGTCCGCCGCGCGCCGAAGGCGAAGGAACTGGATTCCGCAAGCCGTATGCCCCGCGCAAGCCTTACGGCCCCCGAGCCGAAGGCGAGGGCGGCGGATTTCGGAAGCCGCACGGATCCGGCGGAAAGCCGTTTCACGCCCGCAAGCCTTTCCACAAGGGCACTGGCGGTCCGCGCAAACCCTACGGCGACGGCACCCGTCCCGTTTGGAAGAAAAAAGAACCCGGCGCCGGCGGTTCGCCGCGCGAAGGCGGGGACGCGCCTCAAGAATAATTCGCATCCGGCCGCCGATTGGCGGCCCATGAAACCGATTGACCGCGTGCAATCGGCACTTTAGACTGCCCCCGATTTTTGTGACCCAACCTCTAGGAGTAAATATGGCGACGGCGAAAAAAGAAGAACAACCGGTGGTGGAAGGTGCTTCCGCGAAAAGCGCCCTGATTTTCGAAATGGACAACGTGGCCCTGGGCGCCCGGCATATCCGCTATGATGTGCTGGCGGGCATCCTCAAAGAGCAGCGCATCGCCCTGACGCCCGTCCATTTTTCGCGCTATTGCCTGCATCCGGCCCCGGCCCTGTACATGCCGGAATTCCTGAAAGCCATGAAGTACACCGCCGCCACGCCGGAACAGGTCGTCGAGCGCCTGAACAGCGAGACCACGTCCCGCCTGATGCAGAAGACCACCGTGATCAGCGACGGGCTGATCAAGTGGATGGATGCCGCCTTGGCGCGCGGCGCGGCCATCGGCTGCGCCTCGATGCTGCCGCAGGCCTCCGCCGAGGCCGTGGCCGAGCATCTGGGATTCGACCGCTGGGGCGTCAAGGTCTATTCCGGCCTGCCCTCCGTGGACAAGGCCTTCCCCCGCGCCGAGCATTGGCTCCGCATCGCCAAGGCCCTCGGCCGCAGTCCCAAGCGCTGTCTGACCATCGTCAGCAACATGGCCACCACCAAGACCGCCTTGGCCGCCATGATGAACGTGGTGGTCGTCACGGACGAGTTCACCGAATATCAGGATTTCTGCGGCGCCAACCTCGTCTGTGCGGATCTGAAGGAAGTGAAGCCCGATGAGTTCTTCGAGCAAATCAGCTTCTAGGGTCCGCCCGCCCGCCGCGAAGAAGGCGGCGCCCCGGAAGAAATCTCCGGCGAAAAAGAAGGGCCCCGGGACGAAGGCCACGCCCGCCGCCTTGCGCAAAGGGGCCGAGCAGATGGCCCGCTTGCTGCAGATCATGGCCCGCCTCCGCCGCCCGGGCGATGGCTGCCCGTGGGATCTCGAGCAGACCCTCGACACCATCAAGCCCCACCTCATCGAGGAGGCCTACGAGGCCCTGGACGCGATGGAAAGCGGCAACCGCGAGCATCTCGCCGAGGAGCTCGGCGACCTCCTGCTGCAGATCGTCTTCCAATCCCAGATCGCGGCGCAGGAAGGCTCCTTCACCTTCGCCGACGTGGCGAAGGGCATCTGCGACAAATTGATCCGCCGCCATCCCCACATCTACGGCGAGACGAAGGTGGCCGACTCCAAGGAAGTCCTGCGCAACTGGGACGCCATCAAGAAGACCGAGAAGCATGCCCGCGTCTCCGCGCTCGACGGCGTGCCCAAGCACGTGCCGCCCCTGCACCGCGCCTACCAGCTCCAAAAGCGCGCCGCCCGCGTCGGATTCGACTGGAGCGACATCCGGGATGTCTATGCCAAGCTCGACGAAGAAGTCATCGAGCTCAAGGAAGCCGTCGCCCGGAAGGACCGCAAGCACGTCGTCGAGGAACTGGGCGATGTCCTGTTCTCCGTCGTCAACATCGCCCGCTTCATGAAGGTCGATCCCGCCTACGCGCTGGAAATCACCAACGCGAAATTCTCGCGCCGCTTTCGCGTCGTCGAATCCGAGATTGTCGCCAGCGGCCGCCGGATGAAAGACTGCACCCTCGCCCAGATGGACGAGATCTGGAACCGCCTGCGCGCCGAAGACAAGCGCTGAACCCGCACCGCCCGGCGCGGGGAGCGGCCGGCGGAGCCTTTTCCACGTTGTGGAAACTTTCTTTCCATTGTGTGGAAAAGTGCCGAAACATTTTTCCATTGTGTGGAAAACCCGGGGGGCTAGTATGCTCCCGACATGCAGCCATTTTCCGACAAGGTGAAGACGAAGCTGGCGGCGCTGCCGGACCAGCCGGGCGTCTATCTGATGCGGAACCGGCAGGGCAAGATCATCTATGTCGGCAAGGCGGCAAGCCTCCGCAGCCGCGTGGGGTCGTATTTCCGCCGGAGCACGTTCTCCAAGGCCGATCCCAAGCTGCGCGGGCTGATCCGCAGCATCGACGACCTGGATTTCATTGCGCTGAAGACCGAGGCCGAGGCCGTGTTGACCGAAAGCCGCCTGATCAAGGACTACCGGCCGCGCTACAACGTGTCGCTCAAGGACGACAAGCGCTTCCTGCTGCTGCGGGTGAACCTGAACGAGCCGTTCCCGCGGTTCGATGCCGTGCGCATCCGCAAGGACGACGGCGCGCGCTACTGGGGGCCGTATGCGTCGTCGGCGTCGGCGTGGGCCTCGTTGGAATTCGTGGACAAGCAGTTCGGCCTGCGCCGCTGCTCGCCACGCGAGCCGGGGGAGGAGGACCACAAGCACTGCCTGAACGACATTGTCCGCTTCTGCTCGGCCCCGTGCATCGGCAAGGCCACGCCGGAGCAGTACCGCGAGCGGGTGCTGACCGCCTGCGCATTCCTCGATGGCGAGCGGCGGGAGTTTCTTGAAGCCTTGCGCCAGCAAATGGCCGCCGCCGCCCAGTCGCTGAAGTTCGAGAAGGCCGCGGCCTTGCGCGACATGTACCTGCTGCTGATCAAGGGTATCCGCGAAAAGGCGCGCGGGCGCAAGAGCCTCCATCTCAAGCGGGAAGAAGCGCAGAAGGGGCTTGCCGAGCTGAAAGAACGCCTCGGGCTCGCGCGGCCGCCCGAGGTCATCGAGTGCTACGACATTTCCAACATCTCCGGCACCAATTCCGTGGCGAGCCGCGTGGTCTCGGTGGAGGGCATTCCGACGCCCGCGCGCTACCGGACGTATCGAATCAAAACGATTGCGGGTGCGGACGATCCGGCGTCGATGGCGGAGGTGATCCGCCGACGCTTTACGCGGGCGCTGGAGGAGAAGGAGAAGCTGCCGGATCTGGTGCTGGTGGATGGGGGGATCACGCAGCTCCGCGCGGCGCGCGCGGAGCTGGATGCGCTGGGGTTGCAAAGCCAGCGCGTGGCGGGAATCGCCAAGCAGTTCGAGGAGCTGTACCACGATCCGGAAAACGAATCCACCCCGCTACGGTTTTCTGCCGATTCCCCCGCCTTGCGGGTGATCCAGCAGATCCGCGACGAGGCGCACCGCTTCGCGCTGACCTACCACCGCAAACTGCGGTCACAGCGCATCCGGGAATCGATTCTCGACGACATCCCCGGCATCGGCGCCAAGCGCAAGGAGAAGCTCTTGGCGCACTTCGGTTCGGTGGACCGCCTGCGCCGCGCCACGATGGAGGAGATCGCCGCCGCGCCAGATGTGGGCCCCAAGATGGCCCACCAGATCCACGCCGCGTTGCACGGCGGGGACCCGGGCCGTTGACGAGGGCCCTTATTTGACCTTGTCGCTGTAGCAGCCGAGCTTCTGGGCTTTGGCTCGTTTCAGATTCTGGTCGAGGATGGACCACTGGGCCATGCGGTTGGGGCCTTCGGGGTGGTCGGCCTGTGCGCCATAGACCCGCGCCAGGCCGTTGCCCACCAGATTCTGGCCCAAATCGTTGCCCTCGGAATCCGTCACGAAGGCAAAATAACGCTGCATCCCGCTGTCGCCTTGCGCATCCATCCATTCCGTCCAGACGGTGAACGGCTTTTTCAAGCGGTCCTTGGTGAATTTTTCGGCCTCCTTGCCCATTTTGAGGACGTTTTTGGGGGCGATGCCGAAAACCTGCGCCTGTTCCAGAATGCGATCTTCCAAACGGGTTTGCGTCTCGGGGCAGTCCACGAAGTACAAGCGGAAGTAATAGTCCTTTCCGTTGGCGGACGCGTGGAAACTGTCGCCGTCGTTGGAGGGGTTGGGGCGGTGGGAGACTTTTTCCAGCTTGACCCATTCGGCGCCGGCGGTTCCGGCGCAAAAGGCCACGAGAAGTGTTGCGAGTTTAAGAATGTTCATCGGGATTCCTTTCGTATGGGGGGGCACCATAGTGGAAAATGTTTCACCTGCCAAAGCCTTTTTCAGCGAGGCGAAAGTCAAAGGGTGCCGAGGGAGAGGTCGCCGTGGATCTTGTAGACGGGGCCGTCGCGGTCGATGTGGAGCTGGATGCCGGGGAAGGCGGCGGGGAGCTTTTGGCGCAAGCGGCGGGCGACTTCGGCTTCGAATTTATGTTGCGTGGCGGCGGGGACGTCGTCGAGGGTGGCGATGCGGGCCTGGACGACGTAGCCGGGGCCATGCTGCGAGCCGATGCCGACGGTGAAGGCGGCGCCGAGGTCGAAGAGGCCGTCGTCCTCGCGGTTGCTGGTGGCGCCGGCGGGCGGGCGGTTGGGATGTCGCTTGAATTTCTTGCAGGCGCCTTCGGCTTCGAGCTCGGAATCGATCTCGTCGAAGACTTTTTTCAGCCGGTGTTCCCAGCGCTCGAGTTTGGTTTTGGATGAAGACATTGAATCAGAACTCATGAACTCATGAAAA
>DMJA01000176.1 GCA_003451935.1 Verrucomicrobiota bacterium
CGTTTGCGGTCGGTGATGTCGCGGACCAAAACGATGAAATCGGCGGAGGGATTCCCGGGCCGCCCCATCGTGGAAACCGAGAGCTCGTACCAGGCCTTCTCGCCCAGCACGGGCAGGGAATAGACGGCCCCATGGCTATACCCCCGGACGGCGGCCTCGTCCAAGGCGGCCCGGATGACGCGGGCCGCCTCGGCGGGGAGGATGTCGGCGACGTTCTTCCCCAGGAACGAGTGGGGCGGGACGTAGGTCTGGTTCAGGAAGGACGAGTGGAATTCCTGGATGCGGCCTTCCCGATCCGTCTTGAACATCAGATCGGGCAGGGCGTTGATCGTCGCCTCCAGCCTCTCCTTGGTGTCGCGCAGCTCGTTTTCGAAGCGCTTGCGGGCGCTGATGTCGCGCCCGATGCCGAAATACTGGGCGGGCCGGCCTTCGGCGGCGGGCAGGAAGGATCCGCTGGTCATGTGCCAGCGCCAGCGGCCATCCTGGTGCCACACCCGGTATTCGACCTTGTTCGCCCCCCCTTTTTGCCGGGCCTGTTCCATGGCCGCGAGGCAGGCGGTCAAGTCCTCCGGATGAATGAAATCCGCGATGGACTTCCCCAGGACCTCCCGGGGATCGTGGCCGAGGAGGTCCCGCCAATTGGGAGAGACATAGGTGAAGACCCCTTCCGGGGAGAGCGAAAAGATGATGTCGTTCGCGTGCTCCACGAAGGAGCGGAAGTGGGCTTCGCTTTGCTGCACCTGGCTCAGCAACACGGCTTTTTCCTTGTTTTGCCGCAGGAGATCCCGGGTGCGGAGGTAGATCTGGTACTTCAACGCGACCACCCACAGGCCGACGAGCAGCAGAATGGAGCCGGCCACGCGGGCGGCGTCCTTGACCCAATCGGGCAGGATGAACCCCAGCTCGCCGGACATCCAGCGCCGCAGGGAACGGTAATAGACCGACGAAGGATCCTGCTTCATCGCCGCCAGGTGCAGGTCGATGGCCCCGAGCCGGGCGCGGTCGGCCAGCAGGGGCGCGGCGAAGAAGGCGCGGTTGGGAGAAAAGACGATGCCCGTGTCCTCGAGGATGCGCCGGCGGAGGTGGGCGACGCCGTAGAACCGGTTGGCGATCACCGCATCCACCGTCTCCGTTTCCACGGCGGCAAACGCGGCGGCATAGTCCGCGTAGGGCACCAGGGGCGTGGCCAGGTTGAACCCCTCCACCATTTTTTGGAAGATGTTCTGCTGGAGCGAGCGGGCGAGCACGGCCACCCGCTTGCCGTTCAAATCCAGCAGGGAGCGGATGCCGCTGCGGCGCCGCGCATAGATTTGGAACCAGTCCGACAGCACCGGCTCGAGGTGGAAGGCATACCGGGCCGCGCGCTCGTCGGTATAGGCGACATCGAGCATGAGATCGATCTCGCCCTTCGCCAGCCGGTCCAGCCCTTCGGCCCAGGTGCCCTTCACATATTCGAGGGACCAGCCCTCCTCCTGCGCGATGGCCTCGATCAGATCGACGAAGATCCCCGCCGGCTGGCCCGATCCCGACCAGCCCACCTTCGGGAGGTTCTGATACAGCCCCACGCGGACCGGAGGCTCTGCCGCGGCCGCGGTTCCCAGGCCTGCGGCCAGGATCGCAACTGCAAGAAATCGGTTCACGCCGAAATCTTGCCCCATTCCCGCCCCCGACGCAAGCGCGGTTTGGTGCCGGGCGGCACAATGGGCGCATCTGCGATTCGGTGCAAGTTCGGGTCATGTTGAGCGGAGGCGCTCCGCGCCGGAGTCGAAACATCTGGGCTTTGCGACCATGGCGGGCCTGCAGGACTGCGCCGAGATCCCTCGACNNCACCCAATCGCAGATGCGCCCCGGCACAATGGATCCCATTCTATTCGTCGTCCACCTGGATGAGATAGAAGACGGCGGGGCCGGCGCCCGGGTCGAGGAATTCGGTCCGCTCGGGCGCGGCGGGCAGGCCGGAGGCGATGACATGGAAGCCCGCCATGCCTTCCAGCAGGTTCGTCGAACGCAGGACGTGATAGGTCTCGCCCTCGTGGCCCAGCCAGCGGATTTGGACGCCGTCGGCGCCGGACACGATGGGGCGTTCCAATTCGAGGGCCGTCGCCGTGCGCGTGAACGGACCGTAGAGCTGCTGGCCGCCATCGGATTCGATCTCCACCAGCCAATAGGTGTAGGTGCCGCCCGGCGCGGCCCCGGGATCCCCGAGCGCGTATGACGCGCCAAAGCCGTCTTCGCCTTGGGCATAAAGGAGTTCATCGTTCACCCGCATCCGGCCGGCGCCGGTTTCCCGCTCCACGTAGAAGCCGACGGAGTCCTCCTCGGAGGCCGTCCGCCAATGGACCACCACCCCGCCGCCCTCGTCCGCGACCGAGAAGCTGTAGAGCGCCACCCGCGTGGGGTCCACCGGCAGGCCCAGATCGACCGTCAGATTGTTGACGCCGTTGAACACCTCGAACGGGTCGGTATAGGCATAGCCGCCGTTCGTGCTCGCGCCATCGCTGTCCAGCGCATCATCGCCGCCTTGGTCGGCCGGACTGATCAGGCGCGAGCCCACGGAGAAGCGGACGATATAGGTGCCGGGCGGCACGTTCTGGAAAAGATAGCAGCCGTTGGTGTCGGTGGTGGTCGAAGCCACCTCGTTGGAGTCGGCGCCCAGCAATGCCACCGGCCAGTTGGTGAAGCCAAGCGTCTCGGTCCCGTCCTGGATGCCGTCGGCGTCCGCGTCGTACCACGCCCGGTCGCCGAGGAGGGCGCCCAGCGCGATCGCATTGTCGTCCAACGTGACGACGCCATTCAGCGCCAACGCGCGGCCTTCCACCGTGGCGCCGGCCACCAGCGTGATGGATTCAACGGCCAGGATGGTTCCCGCGAAGTCCGTACCCGTTCCGAGCGTCGCCGAAGTGCCCACTTGCCAAAAGACATGGCTGGCCTGCGCGCCGTTGATCAGCGCCACCTGGCTGCCCGAGGCCGTGGTCAGCGTGGACCCGGCCTGGAAGATCCAGACCGCATCCGGGTCGCCCCCGGCATCGAGCGTCAGGACGCCGGTGATCCCGAATGAACTGGGGTCGTTGTAAACGCCGGGGGCCAGGGTTTGTCCCCCTAGGTCATAGATCGGGGCATACGTCGTGGTGGGGGTGCGCCCGGCGGCGGCGGCATATGCCGCGGCCAGATCGGTCTTGGCGTCCTGCGTGACCGCATCGCCCCCGTGGTTGATCCCGGTCAAGGTCAGGTTTTCAGTTCCCGTGATGGTCGCCGTGGGATACGACCCGATATCGCCGGTGATCGCGGTCGTGCCCGAGGCGCCAATGGTGATTCCGGAACCGGCCAGAACCGCAAAACCGGAGGCGGAACCCAGATCGACCATCTGCGCGAGGACGTTGGGAATCGGCAAAACCATCGCAACCGCCAAGACAAGTCCCATGGAAATCCGCTTCGCCCCGTTCCGCGCCGGTCTCCAGAATCCGGCGGGCGTCGATCCCCGCCCGTGTTCGATGGCTCGATTCGGTTTCATTTCTTTTCTCATCTGTCTTGTAGTTGCGGCTCAAAGAACCAAGCAGGTCCGCTCCCCCTCCCCCCGGCCCGGGTTTGCCAGACAAGCAAGGTCAAGGATGCTCGCCACACCCACTGAACCCTACGGGGGGCCCGGACGGGTGGCTATGGGGGGTTACCCCCCCCTCTGCGGCCGCAAGGTGCTTCTGCCAAGGTTTCAAAATCCTAATCGTAATCGTACTCGTAATCTGGTGTGCCGCAGGCCGCCATGCGCAGAACGTCCAAACTCCGCGCTTTTCCGCCCAGACGCCCTGCGCTATCCTGCCCCCCATGTTGACGCTGCTGAGAGTCCGGAATCTCGCCTTGGTGGAAGAGGCCTCCGTCCCGTTCGAGCCGGGGCTGAACGTCATCACCGGGGAAACCGGCGCGGGCAAATCCATCCTCATCGGCGCGCTCTATCTCCTGCTTGGCGAACGCGCCGACACCTCCGCCATCCGCGCCGGCGAATCGCAATGCCTCGTCGAGGCCACCTTCCACCTCGCGGATCCCCAGGCCGTGGATGCCGTCCTGGAGGAATCCGGCCTCGACCCCTGCGAGGGCGGCCAGCTCATCCTGCGCCGCACGGTCAAGGCCGCCGGCGGCGGCCAGGCGTTCGTCAACGATGCGCCCGTCACCCTGCCCCTGCTGAAGCGCCTCGGATCGCTGCTGGTGGACCTGCACGGACCGCACGACCACCAGTCGCTCTTCCTGCCCGCCCGCCAGCTCGACATCCTCGACACCTATGCCCGCGCCGAGAAGGAGCGCGCCCCCTACGCCGCCGCCTTCGACCAGTGGCAGGCGCTCCTCGCCCGGCGCGAGGAACTCTCGCGCGACGTCGGCGACCTCGCCGCGCAGATCGACCTGCTGGCCTACCGCGTGAAGGAGATCGAAGACGCCGCCCCCGTCGCGGGCGAGGAGGAAAAAGTCCGCGCCGAGCAGCAGACCGCCGGCCACGCCCAGCGCATCCTGGAGCTGGGCCAGCAAGTGGTGCAGGCCGCCACCGAGGACGAGAATTCCGCGCTCGCCACCCTCGCCCCCGCCCGCAAGGCCCTCGAGGAACTCGCCCGCCTGATGCCCGCCGCCCGGGACTGGCCCGATGAATTGCGCATCCACACCGACGCCATCGCCGCCCTCTCCGGCGCCATCCAGCGCGAACTGTCCACCCTCGATTCCGATCCCGCGCGCCTCGAATGGCTCGACCAGCGCCTCGCCACCTACGACAAGCTCAAGCGCAAGTACGGGCCGGGCCTGCCGGACATTTTCCGCACCCTGGAAACCGCGCAGGCGCGCCTCAAGGACCTGCGGAGCCGCGACCAGCAAAAGGCCGCGGTGCAAAAGGAAATCGCCGCCGCCGAAACGCAGCTGCAGGCGCTGGGCCTCGCCCTGCGCCAGCGGCGCGCCGCCGCCGCCCGAAAGCTGGCCCCGGCCATCACCACCGAACTCCACGCGCTCGGGTTCGGGCACGGGGCGTTCGCCATCCAGCTTGCGCCCGCCGAGGCGCCGGCGGCGGCGGGATTGGACAAGATCGAATTCGCCTTCGCCCCCAACGTCGGCGAGCCGATGCGCCCCCTGCGCGCCATCGCCTCCTCCGGCGAAATCTCCCGCGTCATGCTCGGCATCAAGGTCGTCCTCGCCGACGCCGACCGCATCCCGCTGCTGGTGTTCGACGAGATCGACGCGAATGTCGGCGGCGAAACCGCCCAGGCCGTCGGCCGCAAACTCGCCGAAGCGGCGAAAAAGCACCAAGTCATCGCCATCACGCACCTGCCGCCGGTGGCCGCCTGCGGCGCGCACCACCACGCCGTGCGCAAATCGGTCCGGGACGGCCGCACGCATACGCAGGTGGTGACGCTCGACAAGCCCGCGCGCATCGAGGAGCTCGCCCGCATGCTCGGGGGCCGCGAATCCACCAGCGTCGCCCTCCGCCACGCCGCCGAACTGCTCGAAACCGCACGGAAACCATAGTTTTCCACCCCGTGGAAAACGGATCCCGGATTTTTCCACACTATGGAAAACTTTTTTCCACGCCATGGAAAACCGCGGGCGGCGGCTACCCGGGCGGGGGCGCGGGGGGCTGGAGCGCCTCGTCCTGCGCGCGCTTGTATTCCATCGCCTTCACCAGCACCTCGGCCAGCGATCCGCAGCCCAGCTTGCGCTTGATGTTGGCGCGGTGCACATCGACCGTGCGCCCGCTCAGGCCGAATTGCTCGGCGATGTCGCGCGTGGTCCGCCCCCCGCCCATGGCGTAGAGGATTTCGCTTTCACGCGCGGTGAGGTTGGCGTAGCCGTCGGCCTCCCGGTCCTCCGGAACGTGCGGACCGGCCAGCAGCGCGCGGGCGGCCGGGCTCAGGTAGGTCTGGCCCGAGAACACGGTGCGCAGCGCGGCGACAAGGGTCTCTTCGGCCTGGTCCTTCATCACATAGCCCTGTGCGCCCGCGCGCAGGGCCTTTTCGGCATAGACCGTTTCGTCGTGCATCGACAGCACCAGGATCTTCCCGGCGTAGCCTTTCGCGCGCGCTTCGCGGATCCAGTCGAGCCCGCTGCGGTCGCGCAGCGACAGATCCAGCACCACGCCGGCGGGCGCAAGGCCGACGAGCGCGGCGAGCCCGTCCTCGTAGGTTCCCGCCTCGCCCGCGACGGCGAAATCGTCCTCGCGCGCCAGCAGCGCGGCGAGGCCCTGCCGCACGATGGCGTGGTCGTCCACCAGCAACAGGGTCGTTTTTCCGGCGGCGGACACGGCGCGTTCCTAGTCGCGCTCGGCGCGCGGATCGCGGCGCATCAGCTCGACCACCGCGTCCTTGGGCTTCTTGCCGCCGTGCACGACGGCGTCCACCTGCTCCATTACCGGCGCGGGCACGCCGGCCGCGCGCGCCAGCGCCAGCGCGGGGCCGCAGGTGCAAACCCCCTCGGCCACCTGCTCCATGCCGGACAGGATCCGGGAAAGGGGTTCGCCGCGCCCGAGGCGCTCGCCCACCGTGCGGTTGCGGCTCTGCGGGCTCATGCACGTCACCATCAGGTCGCCGATGCCGCTCAGGCCGTAGAAGGTCTGCGGATGCGCGCCCAGGGCCACGCCCAACCGCGTCATCTCGGCCAGGCCGCGCGTGATGAGCGCGGCCTTGGCGTTGTTGCCGAAGCCGAGGCCGTCGCACACGCCCGCCGCCAGGGCGATCACGTTCTTGAGCGCGCCGCCGAGCTCGACGCCGCGCACGTCGTCGCTCGTATAGACCCGGAAGGTGTCGCCCGTGAAGAGCTCCTGGAAGCGCCGCGCGAGCGCGGCGTCCGCGCAGGCGATCGTCACGGCCGTCGGCACGCCGCGCGCAGTCTCGGGGGCGATGCTCGGGCCCGACAACGCGGCGGGCTGCCGCACGAACCAGAGTTCGGACAGGATTTCGGTCATGCGCTCCTGCGTGGATTCGTCGAACCCCTTGGTGGCGCTGACCACCGGCGGCGAGCCGGCCGCGCGATACGCGGCGGCAAACCGCCCGAGGGTGGTGCGCACGTATTTCGACGGCACCACCATCACGACGGCTTCCGCTCCGGCGAGCGCCTCGTCTGGATCGGCCGTCCACTCGATTTCTTCCGGCAGCGGCACGCCGGGCAGGAATTTGCGGTTCAGGCGGGCGTGGCGGATTTCCCCGATATAGTCGGCGGCCGGCCCCCAGACGCGCGGCGCGTGGCCGTTGCGGACGAGGGTCAGCGCGAGCGCCGTGCCCCAGCCCCCGTCGCCCAGCAACGCCACTTTCATTTCGCGCCGCCGGGGGTGTCGTCCACCACGATCTCGTTGGAAAGCGCGGGCGCGGCCTTCCCCTTCGCAAAGGGCGTGGTCAGATAGACGTGCTTGATCCACGAATTGAAGAATTCGTTGCGGTTCGCGCGCCAGTTGTTGACGGGATTCTTCTCGTCGAGGTTTTCGAGCGGGCCGACATCGGCGCGCCCCTTCAGGCGGTCGCGGCGGGCCTCGGTCAGCAGGCGGGTGGAATTGTATTCCTGGTGCCCCAGATGCATGATGATCTGGTGGTCGGGCGTCTCGAAAATCGTGTAGCCGCCCTTCTCGGCATGGGCGAGCAGGCGGACCTGGCCTGCCGCCGCCGCGGCCTCGAGCACCGCGTCGTCGATGCCCGAATGCCGGCTCTGCGGACACCAGAACACGTCGTCGAGATCGCCGGTGATGGGATGGCCGGGGACCAGGTTCCGCGTGGGATAGACGCCGAAGACCTTCTGGGGGTACAGGATCTTCTCGATCCCGATGTATTTCGCCAGCGCGAGCCCGCCCCAGCAGATGCCGAGGATGCAGGTGCCCGTGGATTTCGCGGTGTCGATGATCTCGCACAGTTCGTTCCAGTAGGTGACCTGCTCCCACGGGATTTCCTCGACCGGCGCGCCCGTCACGATCAGGCCGTCGAGGGACGCCACCGATTGCGCCCAGTCGAACGGCACGTAGTGCTGGTCGAGGTGCGCGTGGTCGGAGCTCTTGTAGTCGTGGGTCTTCAGCCGGATCCAGACCGGAACGATCTGCAGGATGCTGCGGCCCATCGGCGCGAGCAGGTTGAACTCGTAGTCCTCCGCGTGCGGCATGATGTTCAGGATGCCGATGCGCAGCGGGCGGATGTCCTGGTGCTCGGCCTCCTGCTCGCTCAGCCACGCCACGTGGTGCTGGTCGAACAGCGGCTTCAGCCGGTGGTTGGGCGACAATCGGATGGTCACGGTCTGGTCCTCACAAGCCGGTTATCCTGCCACCGCCCGCCCGCGCCTGTCCATCCTAGAAGTAGAGATCGCGCTCGCCCGCCGCCGTGCGCCGGTAGTTCGCTTCGAACGCCGGCCAGATGTTCGGCTGGCCGCGGCGCACTTCGTCGAGCTCCTTCTGCAACAGCGCCTCGCCGACGGCCTGCGTTTCGGGCAGGGCGAAGTCGTCGAGCCATTCCTTGAAGGTCAGCACGGCGTTGAGCTTGCAGAACTTGCCCTCCGCGCCGCTGCGCAGCAAATCCATGATGCACTTGCCCGTGCGCCCGCAGCGGTAGCCCGCGGTGCAGAAGCTGGTGATGCAGCCCGCCCCCGCCCATTCGCGCACGACCTCGTCGAGGCCGCGCGGATCGCCCAGCAGGAACTGCTGGCGCTCGCCCTGCTGCTTCTCCTGCCCGTCGGCATAGGCGCCCACGCCCACGTTCGAGGCGGCATCCATTTGCGTCACGCCCAGCGGCAGCAGGCGGCGGCGCATCTCCGGCGATTCGCGCGCGGTGATGATGAGCCCCGCAGGCCGGCCCGCCAGCCGCGCCAGCACCACGATGCGCTCGAAATCGCCGTCGCCCACCCGCCACTTCGGGTTTTCGAGGAACGGCGTGTTGATGGCGGGCTCGAGCCGCGGAAACGACAGCGTGTGCGACCCGATGCCGCAGAACCGCTCCATCTCGAGCGCGTGGGCCTGCTGGCCCAGCAGTTCGAACCGCCAGTCGGACAGGCCGTAGAGCGCGCCGATGCCGTTGTCGTCGATGCCCGCCTCCTGCGCGCGGTGCATCGCATAGAGCCGCCAGCGGAAGTGGCCCTTGAGGGTCCCCGCCGGATGCATCTGCGCATAGGCGCGACGGTCGTAGGTTTCCTGGAAGACCTGGAAGGTGCCGAGGCCGCATTCATGCAACACCTTCAGCTCGTCCACGCGCATCGGCGCGGCGTTCACGTTCACGCGCCGGATCTGGCCGACGCCTTTGCGCGCCGGCGCCTTCACGGAATACACCGTGCGGATGCTTTCGGCGATGTAGTCCACGCCCGATTCCGGATGTTCGCCATAGACCACCACGAGCCGCTTGTGCCCCAGCTGGCCCGCCAGCGCCGCCGTTTCGGCCCGCACCTCGTCCATCGCCAGCACGCGGCGCGTCACGGCGTCGTTGGATCCGCGCAGCCCGCAATAGACGCACTGGTTCACGCACTTGCTGCTCAGATAGAGCGGCGCGAACGTCACGATGCGGTTGTCGTAGACCTTGCGCTTGACCGCCCCGGCCGCCGCCCGCATCTCGGCCCACAGCGCCGGATCGCGCACGCGCATCAGCGCCGCCAGTTCCGCCTGCGAAAGCGTCTGCACCGCCATCGACTTCGCGACGATGTCCCGCACCTGCGCCGCCTCCGGCTCGCCGGCCTTCCCCAGCAGGCGGAAGATCTCGCCGTCGTCCACATAGTCCGAACCATCCGCGCGCAGATATTTCTCGATCTCCGCCGGCGCGATTCGATCCCGAATCCACTTTTTCTGTTCCACTGCGATCCTCTTGCCTTTTCACTTTTCCAGCCCCCGCCGCAACGGGGCCCGGCACCCGGAAACGCTCGCCTCCGCGAGGTAAAACGCTTTTGGGAAAATCTGCGCAGATTGTACACCACCCCCCGCCGCTTCTCAACTGCCCCGTTCGCCGTGTTCCCCGGGCCGCTTTTGCTTGTCAAACGAAGGTCCGGCGCCTACCCTGTCGCGGCAATACACATAACAAAGGAATCGTCGAATGAGCACTCCCTCCGATCCGGCCGCCAACAGCACCCTGCGCACCGTCATGATGATTCTCCTGCCCATCCTGGGCATCGCTCTCGTGGCCGTCGCCATCCTGGCCGCCCGGCGGCCGGAAAAGGCCGCCGTCACGGTCGTCGTGTCCGAAGACCAGGTGGATGCCGCCGCCATCAATACCGGACAGATCATCGACGCCACCGGCGGGGACCTGGTCGTTCCCCAGATGGGCTACCGCTACAAGGTCTTCGTGGACGACGAAAGCGACGACCGTTCCTCCGGCATCGCCAAGATCGGCCGCATGGTCACCTTCATCCCCGGCGCCCGGCGCGGCATGACCGCCCTCGTCGATGTCACCCGCGTTCGCGAACGCGTCGCCGACGCCGTCCTCGTCAAGGTGCTCTCCGAGGTCGCCCTGCCCCCGAAGGCCCCCCGCGCCGCCTTCGTGCCGCAGCCCGGCGACGCCGCCGGCCATGTCGTCGAAGGCGCCGAAATGGATGTCATCATCACCGAAGCCTCCGCGAAGAATCCCGCCACCGAGGGCGTCGCCCGGATCGCCGGCCTGGTCGTCTTCGTGAAC
>DMJA01000217.1 GCA_003451935.1 Verrucomicrobiota bacterium
CGCAGTCGCAGGTGATGTCGGAGAGCACGGCCAGGCGCGCGGGCTTCTCGTTGAGGCGCTGGATGGGCATGATCGGAAAGAGCTGGTCGATGGCCCAGCTGTCGGGCAGCGACTGGAAGACGCTGAAGTTGCAATAGTAGACGTCGGCCATGAGATCTTCCAGGCCGCGCATGTCCTCGGGCACGAAGCGCAGCTTGGGCAGCTCGGCCTTGATGCGCGTGAGGATGTGCCAGAAGAGGCGGTCGGCCTCCGCATGCTGGCGCAGGGGGATGTCGCCGNNGCAGCTCCCGGATGCGCGTGAGGATATACCAGAACAGGCAGTCGGCGGCGGCGTGCTGGCGCAGGGTGATGTCGCCGTGCTTGAAGGCCTTCTGGATCTCCTCGCGGTAGAAAATGGCATCGTTGTAGAACTCGCCGAGATTGCGCGTGCGCAGGCCGGTGGCCACGTCCATCAGGTTGCGGATGGGTTCGGGGATCGGCTTGGGCAGCGGCTTCGGCGCCTCGGGCACCTCGACCGATCGCGTGCTCAGCACGTTGACCAGCAGCACGGAATAGTAGCCGACCAGCGCGCGGCCGGATTCGCTGACGATGGTCGGATGCGCCACGCCGGCGCGGGTGCAGATGTCCATCACGCCTTCGACCACGTCGGCCGCGTATTCGCCCACGTCGTAGTTGGCGCTGCTGGCGCAGTTGCAGCGGGAGCCGTCGTAGTCGATGGCCAGGCCGCCGCCGATGTCGAGGACGCCCATCTTCGCGCCTTCCTTCACCAGGCTGGCGTAGTATTGCGCGGCCTCGCGGATGGCTTCGCGGATCTCGCGGATGTTGGGAACCTGGGAGCCGAGGTGGTAGTGCAGCAGCTCGAGGCAATCCAGCATGCCGGCGTCGCGCAGGCGGTCGGCCACCGCGATCACCTGCGGCGGCGTCAACCCGAATACGCTGCTCTCGCCGCCGGATTCCGACCACTTGCCGCCGACCGAGCTGGCGAGACGCACGCGGATGCCAATGCGCGGGCGGATGTTCATTTTCGCCGCGCGGTCAAGCAGGAGATCGAGTTCGCCGGGCATTTCGAGGACCAGGATCGTTTGCAGTCCCATCTTGAGCGAGGAGAGGGCCAGATCGATGAATTCGACGTCCTTGTAGCCGTTGCAGACAATGTAGGCTTCCGGGTCGTGCATATACGCCAGCGCGGCGATCAGCTCGGCCTTCGATCCGGCCTCGAGCCCGTGATGGAAGGGCCGGCCGAACTTCACCACGTCGGCCACGGTCTGCTGCTGCTGGTTCACCTTGATCGGATAGACGCCGCGATAAACGCCCGTATAGCCGGAATCGGCAATCGCCTTGGCGAAAGCCTCGTGGATCGCCCGGATCCGCGCCGCCAGCAGGTCGCCAAAGCGCAGCAGGATCGGCAGGCTGAAGCCGCGCTGGTAGAGGCCTTGCACGATGTCGTGGAATTTCACGCTGACGGGCCCCGATTGGTTCTGCAGGCGCACCGCCGCAAAGCCGTCTTCCGTGGCGTGGAAAAACCCGTTCCCCCACGCCTCTACGCCATACAGCTCCGCGCTGCGCACGCTGTCCCAGCCGTCCAACACTTCCGTCAATCCGCGCGACATTTTACCTGTTCTCTCCTCAGCGCAAAAAAGGGTGCCGGACCCGCACGCGCGCGTCCCTGCACCACCTTCACGCCGTGAAATTGCGACAATCCACCCCCCAACGCAATAGCAAACCGAGGGCGGCGCCGAATTTTCGGCCCCCGAAAACCGGATCCGCCTCTTTTGGGTTGCGGGAGGCCGCGGGCTGGGAATACCATGCCTCCGATGAACCACCATCTTTACGGAGGAAACCCGCCATGACCGATCCCGCGCCCGTCCAGCCCGAACACGATGTGCTGCCGCCCGAACCCGCCGGAGCGCTGTCGGTTCCGCCGCCCGTGCCCCAGAAAAAGCCCGGCTTGCTCCGCCGCCTGTTCACCTCGCGCAAGAAGCAGCAGGCCGTCGCCATCCAGAACGGCTACCTCGAGATGGTGGATCTCATCCGGGCCATCCGCAGCCACCTCGATCGGCAGGAAAACGTCCAGTCGAGCCTCCTGACCATGCTGGAGAAGGTGCCCGACGTCATGGAGCGCCAGCACGAGGTCATGGCGATTTTCAAGCAGCAGCTCGAAAACGGCATGGAGAACAACCGCCGCCTCACCGACAGCATGGGCAACCTCAACAATACCCTGTCCGCGATGGACGAGTCGCAAAAGGCCTCCTCACGCACGATCACGGACCTGATCCACCGTTCGCGCGAATCCGAACAGCTCCTGCGCGAGGTCATGCGCCGCTCCGAGCGTCGCATGACGGCCTTGGTGGTCTTCTTCTTCCTCGCGGTGGTCGCTCTCGGATTCTACTTTGTTCGCGGGCAGGATCGGTCCGCGAAGGATTCCGGGGCGGATCCCGCCATCGAGGCCGAAGCAGAAAAGCCCGCAAAACCGGCCGGCGCCGAAAAAAAGATGGCGGTTGAAAAACCGGAGATCCTCGAAAAGAACGCCGAATCTCCCGTTTCCGAAAAAGCGGAATTCATCGCCCCCGCCAAAACCGCAAGAGAAGAAAAGGCGGCGGAAGTCGCGCCCGCTCCGGCCAAGAAAGACAAGGCCAAGAAGAAATCCAAGGCCGAACCAAAGTCCGAGGAAAAATCGGAACCGGTTTCCGCTCCTTCCGCCGCCGAAGGACCTGCCATCGGCCAGCCAGATTTGACCCTGGAACAGCTCCGGCCAGCGATGGATGCGGGAGCTCCTCCCGCCGACCAACCCGTCTCCATACCCTAGGCATGCCGGCCTCCCAATCCCAAACGTTCGATGCCTTCTTCTACGAGGCGTTCGCCGAGGAAGCCGAGCGGCTCCTGCACGATGCCGCCGAATCCGGCCTGCGCGTCGGCCACTCGCCGTTGACCATCCAGGAAACCGCCCACGAGACCCCTCCCGCGCCCGTCATCAGCCTCCGCACCCAATCCACCCTGCCGCCGACCTGGGCCCCGCAGGTTCGCGGAATTTTGACCCGATCGACCGGCTACGACCATTTGTCCGCCTATCGCGATTTGCTGGGCGCCACCTGTCCGCCCCTCGGTTATCTGCCGCTGTATTGCGTCCGCGCCGTCGCCGAGCAAGCCATGCTGCTCTGGACGGCCCTGCTCCGCCGCCTGCCGCGGCAACTGGCGGAATTCGACCGCTTCCGCCGCGACCATCTGTCCGGCCGCGAAAATCCTGGCAAGATCATGGCGCTGTTCGGAGTGGGCCACATCGGCTACGAGATCTGGCGCATTGCCACCGCCCTTGGTCTCGTCGTGCGCGGAGTGGATCCCGTCCGGCGCCACGCCGATGTCGCCTACGCCACTCCAGAGGACGCCCTCTCCGAGGCGGACATCATCGTCTGCGCGATGAACCTCACGGCCCGCAACCGCGGCTACTTCACCCGCGACCTTCTCTCCCAAGCCAAGCGCAAGCCCATCCTCGTCAACATCGCGCGCGGCGAATTCACGCCGGCCGCCACCCTCGAAGTCGCCCTGAAGGAAGGCCTCCTCTCCGGCGTCGCCCTCGACGTCTTCAACGAGGAATCCACCCTCGCCCCCGCCCTGCGCACCGGCAANNCTCCGCGCTAACCATCGACAACCAGGCCCTGCTGCGGCTCCGCGCCCATCCCAATGTCCTGCTCACCCCCCACAACGCGTTCAACACCCTCGAAGCCGTCGAACGCAAATCCGAGCAGTCCATCCGGACGCTCCTGCACTTCCAAAAGACCGGCCAGTTCCTTTGGCCCGTTCCCGGGGAATAACCGGCTTCCGTTTTCGCATTCCGCCACTGCCCCCCCCAGTAAATGGTCCATTCTGCAGTCTCGCTTATTATAATAAGCGAGACTGATTTCGATGAATTCTTTTGAAATTCATCGTGTTTCACTTAAAACAAGAAGTCTCACTTATTATAATATGCGAGACTCCATTTGGGTTCAAAGAGATCAACAGGACATTGAAAATCACACCCCCTGCGTGGCCGTTTCAATTATTGGCAGATGGCTTCCGCAATGCGCGCAGCGGATTGCGCGGCGCGAGGGCCGGGTTTCAGAAGATAATCTTCTGGCAGAATCCGGATTTGCCCGGCGTCGAATCCCAGCCGTTCCCAATCGGCGACCAAAGCGGCGCGGCGAGTTTCATCCGCCGCGGTGGATTGAAAATCCAGAACGACCGCCGGCTTCCGGCGGATGAGCGTTTCCTGCGAAATTTTCGGCCACAGGATTTGCAGGTCGGAAAAGATGTTGCTTCCCCCCGCCCTGGCGACGATTTCGTCCAGAAAGGTTCCCGGCCCCGAAGTCATCAGTCCGGAGAAATCGCCCGGCACATGCCCAACCGCAATAAACACCGGGACGGGCCCGCAGGATGGGATCGCGGCGAAGCCGCTTTCCATTTCGGCCAGCCTTTGTTGGCCCTGTTCTTTCACTCCAAGCGCGGCGGCAAATCCGGAAATCGCGGCGCGCAAATCGTCAAGCGTGTCCAATGGAAGCGCCAGAAAAGCAATGCCCTGCGAATGGGCGAATCCACCCAGGGCTTCTGCATTTCCCTGCGCCAGGATTAAATCCGGCTCCAGCGCCAAGATCCGCTCGCGGTTGGGGGAAAGCGCCCCGCCGATGCTTGTTTTGCCGGCGGCTTCGGGCGGCCAGTCGGTGAATTCGCTGACGCCGACGACACGATCGCCGCCTCCCAGCGCAAAGACGATTTCGGCCACGGCGGGGGAAGCACAGATGACGCGCTTGGGTGATGAAGCGACGGCGGCGGCCGTGTGTTCGTCCTTGACTCCGCATCCGGCCAAGGCAAGCGCCAACAGAACCCACCCGGTCAATCCACCACGCACACAAGTCCCTTGAGATATTCGCATTCCGGCGCCTCGACGGGGATGGGATGGTCCGGCGGCTGCCCAAGCGTTTCCAGAATCCGCACGCGCCGTTCCGAATCGTGCGCGGCCCAGCCGACCATCTTTCGGAAATTGTCCATGTCCACGAGTCCCGAGCAGGAAAACGTTGCGAGGATGCCGCCGGGCCGCAGCAATTTCATGGCGAGCAGATTCACGTCCTTGTAGGCCCGCAGCCCCCGCTCCAGCCCTTCGCGGCGCGTCACCATGCGGGGTGGATCGAGGATGATCAGGTCCCAGCTCTCGCGGCGGTCGCGTGCAAAGCGCAGGCGGTGCGCCACGTCGGCGGATTCGTATTCCACCGGCACGCCGGACGGATTCAACTCGTGGTGCCGCCGCGCCTGCGCGAGGGCGGATTCGGACGAATCCCATCCCATGATCTTCGTCGCACCGGCATGCGCCGCGCACACTTCAAAGGCACCCGTGTAGCAATAGGCGCTCAGCACCTCGCGCCCCTTGGCATAGGCGGCCACCTTGCGGCGGTTTTCGCGCTGGTCGAGATAGAATCCCGTCTTCTGCCCGCCCGACAAGCCCGCTTCGAAGGTAAACCCGTTTTCCCGGATGGTCACGACCTCCGGCATGGGGTCGCCGCCCAGGTTCTCCGAAAGACCCTCGCGTTTCACCGCCTCGCCTTCCGCGCGCACGGACACGCAGGCCACACCCGTCGCTGCCTTCAGCTCGTCGATCACGGCAGGAAGCCAAGGTTCCCAGACCTTGCCGCCCACCTGCATCGCCACCACGTCGGCATACTGGTCGGCGATCAGCCCCGAAAGGCCGTCCGCCTCCGAAAACACCATGCGGTAGGCGTTCGTATGGTGCCAGTCGGCGGGCTTGCCATACAAGCGATGCCGCATCTCCACCGCGCGGCGGACGCGCCCGCGGAAAAACTCCTCGTTCAGGATTTCCTTCGGATCCTGCGTGAACATGCGCACGGCCATGTCCGCCTCGGGATGCCAAAGTCCGCGGCCGAGCCATTCGCCTTCGACGTCGAACACATCGGCGACTTCGCCGGCGAGACCCGCTCCGTCCACTTCCTCGATCGCCCCTGAAAAGACCCAGGCGCTGCCGCGCAGGATCTGCTTTTCGCGGCCAAGCTTGAGCCTCACCTGGATTTTCGCTTCGGGGACGCCCTCTTCAACTTGCTTTGCATCGGTCATATTCATAGGATTGTCGGTCTATCGATTGAATAGGTCAAACAGGAAAAGAGGTACCCCCATGCGCATCCATGCCTACAAAGCCCTTCGTCCCCGCGCCGACATTGTCGCCCAGGTCGCCGCCCCCCCCTACGACACGGTGGATACCGCCGAAGCCGCCCAGCTCGCGGAAGGCAATCCCATGTCGTTCCTTCACATCAACCATTCGGAGATCGACCTGCCGGCCGGGACAAACCTCTATGCCGACGCGGTCTATGCCAAGGCCGCCGAAAACCTCCAGGCGTTCAAGAAAAATGGCTGGCTGGTGAGCGAAGACCGGCCCCTGATGTACCTCTATGCGCAGACCATGGGCGACCACACCCAGACCGGCCTCGTCTGTTGCTGCCACATCGACGACTACATCAAGGACGTCATCAAGAAGCATGAGTTCACCCGCAAGGACAAGGAAGACGACCGCACGAAGCACACGGCCACCATCAACGCCAACATCGGCCCCGTCTTCATCGCCTACCGCGACGTCGACGCGATCCGCCAAGTCCTCGCGCCGATTCCGAAGAAGGCCGCGGCGATCTACGACTTCACGGACGAGCTCAACGTCCGCCATCAGGTCTGGCCCGTCGAAAACACCGCCGAGATCGAAAAGCTTTTCGCAGACAAGGTGCCGGTCAGCTACATCGCCGACGGCCATCACCGCTCCGCGTCCGCCGTGCGCGTCGGCGCCGAGCGCCGCGCCGCCAATCCAGGCCACCACGGCAACGAGGAATACAACTGGTTCCTGTCCGTGATCTTTCCGGCCTCGGAGCTGAAGATCCTGCCCTACAACCGCGCCGTCAAGGATCTCAACGGCCTGTCCGAAGAGGAATTCCTCAAGGAAATCCATGCGATCTTCACCGTGGCGGAAAACGCCGACCCCAGCCCGAAGTCGCCGCGGAACATCAGCATGTATCTCGGCAAAAAGTGGTACGGCCTGAGTTGGCCCGAAGTGAAATCGACCAATCCCGTGGACAAGCTCGACGTCAGCACGCTCCAGAACGGCGTGCTCCACCCGTTGCTGGGCATCGACGACCCGCGCACCAACAACCGCATCAAGTTCATCGGCGGCATCCGTGGGCCGCAGGAACTCGTGCGCCTGGTGGACCAGAAGGGTTTCGCCGTCGCCTTCTCGATGTATCCGACCACCGTGGACCAGTTGATGGCCATCGCCGACGCCGGGCAGATCATGCCGCCCAAGAGCACCTGGTTCGAGCCCAAGCTCCGCACGGGCCTGCTTTCGCACGCCCTCGACTAAAGCCGGGCATGCGGCCGCGACTGCCCAGCTGGTTTCGCCGCCCCCTTCCGCCCGGAGCGGAAGGGGGCCGCGTGAAGCAGCTCCTTGGGCGGCTCGACCTGCATACGGTCTGCGAGGGCGCGAAGTGCCCCAACCGCGCGGCCTGCTGGCAGGATTCCGCCGCCGCGTTTCTCATCCTTGGCAACGCCTGCACGCGCGACTGCCGGTTTTGCGCGATTCCGCACGACGCACATCCCGCGCCACCCGATCCCGACGAGCCCGCGCGCCTCGCCGAGGCCGCCGCCGCGATGGGCCTCCGGCACGTCGTCGTGACGTCCGTCACGCGCGACGACCTGCCCGACGGAGGCGCCGCGCATTTCGCCGCCACCATCCGCGAAATCCACGATCAACTCCCGGGCGCGAGCGTCGAGGTGCTCATCCCCGACTTTCAAGGCGACACCTCCGCCCTCGATCTCGTGCTCGCGGCCAAGCCCGACATCCTCAACCACAACCTCGAAACCGTGGAGCGCCTCCAGCCGCCCGTCCGCCCGCAGGCGGACTACCGTCGCTCTCTTTCCGTCCTGCGCCATGCCGCGCAAGCCGGCGCACGCACCAAATCCGGCCTCATGCTCGGCCTGGGCGAAACAGACGGCGAAATTTCCGCCGGCCTGCGAGATCTGCGCGCGGCAGGCGTGTCGCTGCTCACCCTCGGCCAATATCTCGCCCCCTCCTCCGCGCACCATCCCGTCGCGCGCTTCGTGCCGCCCGCCGAATTCGACCGCTGGCGCGGCAAGGCCCTCGCGCTCGGGTTCGACTCCGTCGCTTCCGCCCCCCACGTCCGCTCCTCCTACC
>DMJA01000102.1 GCA_003451935.1 Verrucomicrobiota bacterium
CTCCTGGGGAAAGAACCAATCCGCCCGCCGGCCCGCGCGGTTGACGCGGGCTTCCGGGCCGCCGCGATCCATTTGCCAGTACAGCAGCGAAAAGACGAGGACGTTGATGGCCCACGCCCCGATGCTCGAAGCCAGCAACTGCACGCCGGTGATCTCCGTCGATCGGTGCACCATCGCGTCGATCAGGTTCGCCAGGTTCGCGAGGATCAGGACCACCGATAGGGCGAAGAACAGCAGAATGACCGCGCGCTCGGTGCGCAGCCATCCCGGCCGGGCGGACGACCATCCGACTCCGATGACCGGCAGAATCACCGCCGCCCCGAGGACGTAGGTGACCCATACCGGCAGCAACCGGATGGCTTGCGGCAGCAAAGCCATCAGGAGGATCACCCCCAGGATCGCCAGCGCCACCGGCCAGCGCGGCTCATGGCGGAGTGGATGGACGGTCTCTTTCAAATATTCTCCATTTTCATTTCGGAAACAGGAACGTCAGTTGCGCCCGTACGCCCCAGTCTTCCGGACCGTTGTCGGGCGACTCGGCCCAGTAGCGTGCGCCCAGCGTCAACTGCATGATCTGGGGGCCGATCTTGAACATCTGCGCGATCGTCGCGTTGACCGGAACGGCCCACGCCTCGCCTTCCCAGTCGTAGGTGGACTCGGTGTTGAGCCCGAACGTGGTCTTCGTCTTTTGGACGATGTAGCTGGCAAACGGCTGGAGCAGCGTCGTGCTGACGTCGGCCCGGTCGTCCTCGCCGTCCACGGACCAGATGTGGTTGACCAGCGCGCCGACCGTCCAGGGTCCGCGCTGCGTCAGGGCCAGCGCCGTCGGCCCGGCGCCCCATTGCTCGCCGCCCAGCACGTCCTCGGTCGCCGTCGGGTAGAGCCCCACCGGCCCGGCGGCGAGAATCCATCCGCCCACCGGCGCCTTGGGCGAGAAGAAGAAGCTCTGCACGACGTCGCCCAATCCCGTCTTGTTCATTTCCGCCAGCGAAAAATCCTGCTGGTCGACGATGGGCACGATCGTACGGATGATCAGGTTCCAGTTTTCGCTGATCGAGAGGGGCACGACCGGCTGGACGTTCAAGACGCTCTTGGAGGCGCCGTCGTTCGCGCCGCCGTACTCGTCGTAGTTGTATTGCAACGGCACGCTGATCAACGCCGCGACTGGATTGGCCAGCTTCTTGGCCAGTTCCGCCGCCCGGTCGCCCGGCGCCGCCTCCTGCGCCTGCGCGGATATCGCGCACGCCGCCATCACCATGATGATTTTTTTCATTTCCAGTTTTTCTTTCTGAATCGTCAATCGATCGGGATGGGCGCCTCATCTCCACACCCCGCTCGCCACGATGAGGGCGAGCGTGGCGGCATACGCCAGGGGGAAACCCCAGCGGCAATGGCGGTCGATCCGATTGCCCAGTTCGTGCTTGCCCGCCTTGTCGCAGGACCCCACCGCCAGATTGACCACCACCGTCAGGCACATGATCCAAAAGCTGAAGTTCGTGAACGCGTGGATCGGCGTGTAGTAGGAAATCGGCGGCAGAATGTCGCCGATCACGATCTGGTAGGTCACCGACGCCAGGATCCCCACGAACGACACGCTCATCCGCTCGCCCAGCGACGACCGGTCCATCCAAAATACCGACCAGGACAGGACGACAATGATGATCAGCGGGATGACCAGCAACCGCACGATGAATCCCCGCTCGCGCTGCACCTCCATCGACAAGGCGAACAGCGAAGCCTCGGCCGCGCCATGGCCATAAGGGACTTCCACGATCCGGCTTCCGGCCGCCATGCCGTTGAATTTCCACTGCGGGATGCGGATGCTGCCGTTGTGGATGCTCGGGAGGTCGGGATCCTCCGCCAACACAACCTCGTCCATGCCGAAGCCCAACACCTTGAACACCGCCTCCAGGCGCTGGCGGTCGTAGGGATACTGCCGCAGATCGAGCTTCGACTCGGCCGCCGCATGGATCACCTGGACGAGATGGCAGGTTCCGTCCGGCCCCTGGCGCAGCACCGTGCCGCGCGTCTCGTACAGCCCGGCGGCATTGAGCAGCACCACCTCCGGATACCAACCCGGAGACGCCTCGTCGAACTGGAAGGCCCCGGTATAGACCTTTTCCTTGGCGCCGGCCTCCTCCGGGTCGAAGGCCAGGCGCGAATCCGTCCACTTCAGCGAGAGAATGCCCGTGAATTCGAAGGTTTCTTTCTCGTCGTCGATTTCGTTGACGTCCAGCAGGTGGAACGCCGCATGCACCTTCACCGGACGCTCCCCGGGCGGCGGCGTGAGCAGCTGCCAGTCCTCGACCGCCTGCGCCGCAGCTGTTCCGGGCGCCATGCCCAGAATCGCCGCGGTCAATGCCGCCAGGAGGATTGTGCAACGTTTCATGTGTTTCGTGACCTGCACGTTTACTCCGCGCTTTCCGGCGCAATCTCGGCCATCGGCTTCTGCACCGAAATGGCCACGCCTTCGGTGCTTTGGATATCGTTCTGTTGAGGAGGGTCCTGCTGCGGGACAAGAATCAGGTTCTCCGTTCGGAATCCAAGCTGACCGGCCTGCAAGACCAGCGACTCCAGAACGCCGGCCGGGAGGGATCGTTCCCGCGCGAGAATCCAGAGATAGTCGCGGTTCGGGCCGCAGACCATCGCATGGGTATAGGCCTCGCGATCCAACGCGATGACGTTGTAGGCACCATAGAATGGCCGGAAAAACGACACTTTCAGCCGCCCCTCGCCCGGCTTGCCCGAAAGCGCGGCCCGGCCCGCAATGCTCTTCCAGCGGCTGGTCTGGACGTCATAGCCCCGGTTCTCCACGGCGATGCCGCCCCCTTTTCTCGGCTGGTACGTCGCGGAGACGTGCGTGAGCCCCCGCTCGAAACGATGGTCCAACCGGGCGATCTCGTACCATGTGCCCTGATAGCGCTGGACGTCGAAGCCCTCCACCACGCGGACACCGGACGGAATGCCCGTGCATCCACCCAAGATCGCGGAAGAGGCCATCAGAAGCATGGGCAGGCAAAACCGCTTCATGCGCCCACCCCGCCCTCGTCCCTCTCCGCAAGCGGAACAAGAGGATTGGCCTGAATCTGCAGGCCCTTCCGTATCCAAATGGATTTCCCTGTTCTCTTTCACCGGCTACAACTTTTCCTTCGACCCTCGTCCCTCGACCCTCTTCTCTCGACCCTTGTCCCTCGTCCCTCAACCCCCGCATTCCGGACGTTCCGCACACGCGGGGATCGGGCAACGATTTCCAACTCACTTCTGCGAAGCCTTTTCCGGCGGGGTGAACATGGCTTTGTCTTCCCCGATTTCCTCGGTGATCAGGGCATTGAGTTTCTGGTTCATGACCGCCAGCAGTTTTTCGTCGTACTTGGGATGGGCCGGATTGGCCAGGTTGTCCATTTCCTCGGGATCCAGCAGCAGGTCGTAGAGGGCGACGTCGTTGTCGGCCAGCAGTTTCTGGACCGATGCGGGCAGGTTGTAGTTGCCCATCCCGAAGTAGCGGACCAGCTTGTAGCGGCCGTCGAAAACGCCGCGGAACATCTCGCGCTTTTCAAGGTTCGGCACGCCGATCTCCTTGACGAGGCCTTTGAACTCCTCCATGCCGCGATGGAACTCCTGGCCGGCCTGGGCGGCGGCGGCGTCGAACACCTTGGTCGCGTTGCGGTTGAACCATTCCCCGTCGATGGTGGCGATCATGTCGTAGGTCATCAGGCTGCCCTTGCCGGGTTTCTCGCTGCTGCCGCGCGGCCCGACAGACGTGGGATCGCGCACCACGCCCGAGAGATCATAGCCTTTCAGGAGCGGGTAGCGCTTCCGCCGTTCGGCCTCCGGCAGGCCGGCATACGCCAGGAT
>DMJA01000308.1 GCA_003451935.1 Verrucomicrobiota bacterium
ATGAACCCCATGTCCAGCATGCGGTCGGCCTCGTCGATGACAAGGATTTCGACCTTCGAGAAATCGATGTCCTGCCGCTGGCGGAAGTCCAGCAGGCGGCCCGGGGTCGCCACGACGACGTCCACGTGCTTGTCGCGCAGGATGGTGCGCTGTCCCTGCATGTCCATGCCGCCATAGACGGCCAAGGTGCGCAACCCGGTGTATTTGCCGAGGTCTTCGGCATCGCGGGCGATCTGCATGCACAACTCGCGCGTGGGCGCCATGATCAGGGCGCGCGGATAGCCCTTGCGGCGGTCCGGAGCGGCCGGCTTGTCCAGCAGATGCTTGAAGATGGTCAGCAGGAACGCCGCCGTCTTGCCGGTGCCCGTCTGGGCGCGGCCGCAGACATTGGCGCCGTCCAGCGAGAGGGGCAACGACTTGGCCTGGATGGGCGTGCAATAGCGGAATTCCAGGTCGGACAGCGCATGCATCAGCGGATCCGGCAGTGCCAGATCGAGAAAGCGCGTTTTGCCGGCGACTTCGGGCACTTGATAATCGGCTGGATTCCAAGGAGTCTCGGGCGGCTTTTCCCGGCCGGGCCCGTGGTGGCCGCGGGGATGCGCGGGCGGATGATGCTCGCCGCGCTTCTTGCGCGGACCGCCGCGCCAGACCTCGGGCTCCGCCGTCGTGGCGCGCTTGGGCCCTTCTTCGAAGCGCGGGCCGCGCGCCGGTTTGGGCGGATGGGGCTTCTTGGGCGGAGGCACATTGGCGGGAACCGCCGGAACGTGCTTGGGGGTTTTCTTGCCGTTAAATGCCGCTTTGACTCGTTGGATGAAATTCATGATGTGCGAATCCTACCACCCCTTCTCCCCCCGGTGCGATTCAAAAAAACCCCCACCTTGCCGATGGGGCGAACCTCCTGACCTTATGTTCATAAGGCGGGAACCTGCCGCCTGCTTATCGGAGATTCCGAATTCGGACATGCCGTCCACAGGCGAACACCAGCTCCCATTTTTCATGGTGTTGGGTAGGAGAACTAGGCCCCTGTCGTGCAAGGCAGGGAAGAAATTCCAAATTTCATCTTTCAAAGAACCTCGCCGCCTTTTCGGCTACTCGAACCCTACGCCACGCCCCCGTTTTTGCAACCCTTCGCCCTCGTTTTTTTGAAAAATTCCACGCGCAACCGGAGCGGAAACGGATTTCGTTCCGCGGGTGTCAGATGCGGGGACGGGAGGAATGGCCCCACGCACGGACGGCCACATCCACCAGCACGACCACGGCCAGCAGGAATAGCATCAGGCTCAGGCCGCCCACCAGCAGACTCCCGTTCTGGGTGAAATTGCGCCACACAATCTGCCCCAGGGCCAGCAACGTCGTCGTGAACATGAAGACCATCGGCAGGAAGACGAACAACGCCCGCTTGCCCTGGCCGCGCAGCCAGCCATGGACCATCAGCAACGCCAGCGCCCCCATGAGCTGGTTGGTCGCCCCGAACGCCGGCCAAATCGCTTTCCACGCCGGCATCAACGCCCCGCCCGCGCCGGGGATTTCGCGGAACACCACCAGTGCCGGCAGCGCCAGCACGATCAAGGTGCTGATCACCCGGTGGTGAATGGTGTTGGCGCGGATGCCCGTCATCTCCTGCAGGATGATGCGGCTCAGCCGCGTACAGGTGTCCAGCGTCGTCAGCACGAACGTGCTCACCGCCAACATCGCAAACGACATCACCCAGCCATCGGGAATGCCATACGGCACGAAAAACCGGTCGAGGCCTTGGGCGAAAATCGCCGGCGGCGCGCCTTGCGGCGCCTCCTTCAAGGTCATCACCGTCGCCAGCGCCAGCAAAGCCAGGATGGCTTCCACCAGCATCGCGCCTAGGCCCACGCGCTTGGCGGAACTTTCCTTGTTCAGTTGTTTGGAGGTGGTGCCGCTGGCGAGGACGGCATGGAACCCGCTCACCGCCCCGCACGCGATCATCACGCACAGCGACGGATAGATCCACCCGTCGGCCGGCGTGCGCCACGCCTTAAAAAAGGGCCACGTCACCGCTGTTGCGCCGCTTGCGGAACCGGCTACCAGGCCAATGGCCCCGCCCAGCAGGCAGGCGTAGAGCAGGAAGGAAGACAGGTAGTCGCGCGGCTGCAGCAACGCCCCCACCGGCAGCACCGAAGCCGCCAGGCAATAGACCAGCAATCCCAGCGACCAGAAATACTTGTCCGAGCCCAGGAGGGCCGGGATCACTGAAGGCGACAGCGGGAAGACCTGTCCCAGCCACAATCCACCGAACACCAGCGGCAGCGCCAGCAACGTGGCCTTTCGCAGCGGCAGCTTCCACCCGTTCAACATCCGGCCGAACAGCACGGCCAGCAGGATATAGAACACCGAGGCCGTCGCCACGACCCCGCCCATGCGGCCTTCCGGCGAGTCGCCCCCGCCCCCGCCCGCCGTCACCGGCGCAAACGTCGCCGCCGTCATGTCCAGGAACACGATGATGACATAGATCAATACCAGCAGGATGAACAGCAGGAAGAGCCGATAGGTCAGCGGCCCCATCGTCCTCCGGCCGATTTGCGCCAGGCTCTGCCCCTTGTTCCGCAGGCTCGCCATCATCGCCGTGTAGTCCTGCACGCCGCCGATGAAGATCACGCCCAGCACGATCCAGATCAGGGCCGGCCCCCATCCGAACAACAACGCCGCCGCGATCGGCCCCACGATCGGCCCCGCCCCCGCGATGGAACTGAAGTGGTGGCCGAACACCACCGCATCCGCCGCCGGCTCATAGTCCACCCCGTCGCGCATCGTGTGCGCCGGCGTCAGCCGCTCGTCCATCGCGTCGAGGCGGCGCTCCATCCACCCCCCGTAGATCTTGTAGACGGCAAAAAACAACACGCAGCACGACAGAAAAAGAATGCTCAACATGGCCCGGGTGTCCTTCTGAATAAACGCGCCGACTTTCCTCCTTTCCATCCAAAAATCCAGCAGATTTTGAGATGGCCCCGGCACCGTTTCATTCCGGGTTCCACCATTTCGCGGACGAGCCCGGCAACGGCGGTCGCGGAAGTTCATGGGTCCGTTTTTCCCACCTGATTTTTTCCGCTTGCGCCAAGTCCTCTCTGCGGCTAGGTTTCGCGTGCGATCGCAAAAGCCGGAGTGGCGGAATGGCAGACGCACCAGACTCAAAATCTGGCGCCCTCACGGGCGTATGGGTTCAAGTC
>DMJA01000086.1 GCA_003451935.1 Verrucomicrobiota bacterium
AGCCCCTTGGCCTGGTGCACCGTCGTCAACCGGATCGAGTCGGTCGGCTGCCCCTTGTTCTTGTCCTGCTCGGCGTCCAGGTTGGTCAGCAAGGCCATCTCGCTCAGGAATTCCGCCGTGTTCTTGTATTTCGCCGAAAACGCCATCAGCTCCTCGATGTCTTCGAGGCGCGAGTCCGCGTTTTCAAACGTCTCCGCCGCAAAATCGCCGTAGAAGGATTCCACGAAGCGGAACACGAGCTCGTCGGGACGGTCGAGCACGGCGCCGTCCTCCTCGCCGGGCGGGAACACCTTGGCCGCGACGGCCTGCCACAGCGGCTGGGCTTCCTTCGGCAGCAGCGCGGCCAGCCGGGCGCGCTTTTCGGCATCGCGCAAATTCAGGTGCTCGCCCAGGGCCGCCCAGAGGGTCTGCGCCTTCTTGGGGCCGACCTTCGGGAACATCTCCAACAGCCGGGCGAAGGCCAGGCTGTCGGCGGGATTCGCGACCAGGCGCGGCAGCGCGCAGACATCCTTGATGTGCGCCTGCTCGAAGAAGCGCACGCCGCTCATCAGCACGTAGTTGACGCGGGCGCGGGCCAGCTCGAGCTGCAGTTCCATCGCGTGGAAGTGCGAGCGGTAGAGCACCGCGATCTGGCCGGGGGCGACCGCGCCGGCCGCCAGCAACTGCCGCACCTTCTCGACCACGTAGCGCGCCTGGTGCCCGCCGTCCGTCACTTTCGCCAGCACCGGCTTGACCTCCGCCGAACGCGTGGCGCGCAGCACCTTCTGGTATTGCTCGGGATTGCCCGCAATGACCTGGTTGGCCACGTCGAGGATCCCCGGCGTGCTGCGGTAGTTCTCCTCCAGCTTGAAGATCTCCGCGTCCGGGTAGCGGTCGCGGAACGAGAGGATGTTCTTCACCTCCGCCCCGCGCCAGGAATAGATGCTTTGGAAGTCGTCGCCGACCGCGAGCAGGTTGCGGTGCCGCGACGCGATCAGGTCCACGAAGTCGCTCTGCAGCTTGTTCGTGTCCTGGTATTCGTCCACCAGGACGTGCTGCAGGCGCTCCTGGTAGAGTTCGCGAACCGGCTCGTGGTCCCGCAGCAGGCGCAGGCCGTTGACGAGCAGGTCGTCGAAATCCATCGCGTTCAGGCCGCGCTTGCGCTTTTCGTAGAGCGCGTGGACCTTCAGCACCGCGTCGAGGTCCACCGCGTGCCCCTCGAAATGCGCGCGCACGGTCTCCCCGATGTCCGCGTCCCGGTTCGCCGCCAGCCCGAACACGCCGCCCAGCACCTGGGCCTTCGGGAACTTCTTGTCCTTGAGCCCCAGTTCGACGATGCAGGCCTTGAGCAGGCGCGAGGAATCGTCCTCGTCCAGGATGGTGTAGTCCGGCCCGTAGCCGAGCAAAGGGGCATGCCGCCGCAGCATGCGGTTCGCCGCGTGGTGGAAGGTGCCGCCCCAGAGCCCGCCGACGTCGCCGCCAACCAGGTGCGCGGCGCGGTCGAGCATTTCGCGCG
Source organism: Verrucomicrobiota bacterium (assembly GCA_003451935.1). Taxonomy (GTDB): domain Bacteria; phylum Verrucomicrobiota; class Kiritimatiellia; order CAIQIC01; family Lenti-01; genus Lenti-01. Next base: position 1,496 of record DMJA01000086.1, read on the forward strand.
CGGCGCGGTTGGTGAAGGTCAGCAGCAGGATGCGCCGCGGATCGATGCCCTTCTCCAGCACCAGCCACGCCACGCGGTGCGTCAGCGTGCGCGTCTTGCCCGTCCCCGCCGCCGCAATGACCAGCACGGGCCCGTCGGGCGCCGTCACGGCGCGCAACTGTTCCCCGTTGAGGTGCTGGGCGGGATCGAAGGCCATCGCGATCCGTCCTAGGCCGTCTTTTCGGCGGGCGCGGCCCCCACCATGTCGGCCAGGGACAGCGCCCCGAAGCCCTGCGCCAACCCCGCCTCGATCTTCGCCATCGTTTCTTTCAGCGGCGCGTCCAGCGTGAGCACGCCCTCGATCTCGGCGTGGCCGCCGCCCTCTTTCAGCAGCTCCGCGACCAGATCGCTGATCCGGATGGATTCCGGCGCGCGAATCAGCACGTAGCACGCGTCGCGACTGGCGACCTGCGCGAGATAGCCCTTGCCCGCCAGCACCGCCACCACCGAATTGATCAGGCGGATGGGCGCCTTGTTGCGGTGGGCAAAGGCCGCCGCGTCGAAAAGGCCTTGGCCGCCTTCCATGGCGGTGCCCGCCCGGCGCAGGATCATCAGCGCCACGAGGATGCGCGAGCGCATGCTGGCGGAATCCGCCGCGCTCTCGAGCTGGTAGGTGTCGGAGTTCTGCAGCGCGAAGGTGAATTCCGCGCCCAGCAGCAGGATCACCCACGTCACGTACATCCAGAACAGGAACACCGGCACCGCCGCGAACGCCCCGTAGATGCGTCCGTAGTTCACCACGCCCACTTGCATCACCGTGAACATCCGCATCCAGCCCAGGAACACGACCGTCGTCAGCAGGCTGCTCAAAAACGCCGGCCGCAGGCGCACCCGCGTGTTCGGCACGAACATGTAGAGGAACGCGATCGCCAGCCACATGATGGCGAACGCCGCCAAATCCTGCGCCCAGACGTTGGCGTCGATGCCGAAGACCGTCCGGCTGATCGCGATCCGCGCCTTCAAGCCGCCCGCCAGGCCGATCAGCAGGGGCACCATCACCAGCACGCTCGTGTAGTTCGTGATCTGCCGCAGCAGGCTCCGGTTCTTGTCCACGCCCCAGACCCGGTTGAAACTCTTTTCCACGTTCGCCAGCACCAGCACCGCCGTCAGCACGAAGAACACCAGCCCGATCCACCCCAGCGCAGAAAAATCGGTCGTGTTCACGACGTTCAGAATCCACTGGACGAATTCCTGCCACTGCGCCGGCATTTGCAGGAACCATCCCATTTCCGAAAGAGACGCCAGCTGCTCCTGCCCCATCCCCAACCCCCGCACCAGCGCAAACCCCACCGCCAGGATCGGCACCAGCGAGGTCAGCGTCACGAACGTCAGCGACGACGCATGGATGGTCAAGTCGTCTTCCGCGTACCCCCGAAACAACAGATGCCCCACCCGGATGAAGCGCGCGGGCAGGCTGCCGCCCTGGTCGTCGCCCGGCAGCGCGCCGATCGCGCGCAGGGCGAATTCCCGGATCTTGCCCAGTCGTTCCGTCAGTGTCATGGCGTCTGCCTTTCCTGTTCCCCGCCCTCCGCGTCGCCCGCCGCGCCCTGCGCCAGTTCGCGCATTAAATCGTAGCCCAGCGCCAGCAGCACCGGCCCCAGGAACAAGCCAATGAAGCCGAACGCAATCATCCCGCCCGCCACGCCGATGATCATGATCGCGAACGGCACGCCCTCCTCCGGCGGGCGCGCCGGGGCGCCCGCAGCCGGCCCTTCCGGCACCCACCGCCGCGACGCCGTGACCAGCACCGGCCGGAGCGCCAACAGCCCGAGCGCGAAGAGGAACAGCCAGAAGCCGTTGACCAGTTCGCCCGTCGCGGACAGCCAGATGCCGCCGCCCAGGAACGCCACCACGCCCGCCGACGCGAAGGGCGTCAGGCCCACCGCCAGCGCCACTAGCACCCCGATCCATCCCGGCAACCCCGCGAACGCCAGCCCCAGCCCCGCCAGCACGCCCGTCGCCGCACCGATCGCCAGCGCCCGCCGGCGGCGCAACATCCGGCCGAAATCCCACGAGCCCGCGATCAGGATCGGGCGCACCACGTTGTCGATGCCGCTGATCACCACGCCGCCATAGACCAGCAACCCGATGCCGTCGCCCACCCGGTCGTTCCCCAGAAGCCATAGCCCCAGCGGAATCCACAGCAGCGGCGGGCCCAGCGGCAGGATGCCCAGCACAAAGACCAGGACGGAAAACAGCGCCACATTGGGCACATCAAAAACGGCGAAGCCCATCGCGGCCACCACCGCCTGCACGAAGGCCGTCCCGACCGTCCCGCGCACCACCGTATTCAGCGTCAGCGCCATCCGGTGCCGCAGGCGCGCCATGAAGGGCCCGGCCACCCGCTCCATCAGCGCGGCCACGGTGTCGGCCACCGCTTCGCCCCGCAGGTAGAAGAAGAACATGAAAATCAGGCTGAAGACGATCTGGAAGAGGCCGGTCCCGATGCTGACGCCCCGTTGCACCAGCCAGCCAAGGGAGACCTTGGACGCGTTCGCCACCCAGCCCGCCAAACGTTCCGTATCGCTGAAGAGCTCCCCGAGCGCCCCCTGGATGGCCTCCGCATATTGCCCGAAGAACGGATGGACCTGCAGCGCGGCGATCAACCGCGGAACGCCGGTCTGGCGCAAGGCCTGCAGGCGTTCCACCGCCCACGCCGCCATGTCCAGCGACGAGGCCGCCAGCATCCAGAGCGGAATCACCAGCACCAATGTCGCCAACAGCGTCATCAGCCCCGAGGCGACCACCGCGTTGCCGCCGGCCAGCCGCCGCTTCACGAATCCGAAGACCGGCCAGGACGCGAACACCAGGATCGCCGCCCACAGCATCGCCGAAACAAACGGCTTCAGCACCAACAGGCAGAAGAAGACCAGCAACCCCATCAGGGCCATTCCGGCCGCCCGTTCGATCATCTTCCGGTTCTTGAGCGAAAACGATTCCATGCGCTTCTTCTAGCACAACCCATGCCCCGCCGCACTCACATTTGAGCCGGCTTTTCAATCACGCCCGAGACCAGCACCACGTCGCCTTCGTAGAACACCGCGATTTGCCCAGGCGTCACGGAAAGCTGCGGATCGTCGAAAACGGCCTTCAGCCTCCCCCCGGGTTCCGCCGCCACGGTCGCCAGGGCGGCCGGATGGCGCTGCCGGATTTGCACGGCACAGCGGAACGGTTTTGCGGGCGGCCCCTCCATCGCCAGCCTTNNCCGCCCGCCGAGAGCTCCCGCGCATACAGGTCTTGCCGCGGCCCCACCACCACGCGGTTTCGGAACGCGTCAATCTCCAGCACGTACCAAGGCGTGCCGCCGCCGCCCAGCTCCAGCCCCTTCCGCTGCCCGATCGTATAATGGATGATGCCCCGGTGCCGCCCCACTGTTTTCCCGTCCCGCGTCACGAAATCCCCCGGCTTCGCATCGCCAGATTTGAAGAGAACGGAATAATCGTCGCACTCGATGAAATCCTGGCTTTCGTCCTTCTCCGCCAAATCGCCCCAGCCCAGCTCGCGGGCGAGGGCCTTGACCTCGCCCTTGCGCAACTCGCCCAGCGGAAAGAGCAAATCCGACAATTGCCCCGGCTTCAACCGCGACAAGAAATACGACTGGTCCTTGCTTTCATCCCGTCCCCGCAACAGCTGCCATCGGCCGCTTGCCTCGTCGAAGCGCGTCCGCGCGTAGTGTCCTGTGGCGAACTTCTCGAATTCAACGCCCTGCGCCCGCGCCTGTTCGAGCAGGAATCCGAACTTCATCCGCTGGTTGCAGCGCACGCACGGATTTGGCGTCCGCCCGGCCAGATACTCCTCGCGAAAGTAGTCCAGCACGGTCTTCTTGTATTCCCCCGCCAGCTTCACCACGCGGTGCTCGATCCCGATGCGGGCCGCGACCGCCGTTGCCGCCTCCAGGTCCCTGCCCTCCCCCGGTCCAAAACACCCCGACAACCCCTCGTCCGGAATCGGAATAGAACCATCCCAAATGCTCATCGTCAGGCCAATCACCCGCCAGCCATCCCGCTTCAGCAACCACGCGGCAACGGCCGAATCCACTCCGCCGCTCAAACCCACCGCCACGCATTTTTGCTGCTCCATCATGCTTTTCATCCTACTTGTTCACCCACTCCTTTCGCCACTCTGTTTTCAGGCGGTCCGCATCCCCTATGGAATCATAAAATTTTCTACGCAGTTTTAATTAATACTGCGTCGTTCTGTTTTTGTGTTATCCATTCTACAAGAAAATGTAATGTTTATTGTATTAAAATGTCTTTTGCAATTTTTAGTGCATAGTTAATTAACAATCCGTCGAAATATCTCGCTTTCACGGTCGCGCCAAACGCACTTCACGGAAGGACACCTCCTGGCCCGGACAATTCACTTGCCACTCTATGGCTTGTGGCTTTTTCCTGATTTTCGTATGGTTTCCAAACGGACATGCAAGCCCCCCGCGACAATTTCGATGCTTTCTGCAGCATTTTAGCCGGCGTTGCCGATGCCCTCGCGGCGTTTCTCGGCGTGATGCTGGCGGTCTGGATCCGCTTCGACTCGGGGCTCATCCCGCTCCATCACAACGAGATCTTCCCGCCGCGCATCATGTATATCGCCGCGGCGATCGCGCTGGCGCCATTGCTGGTGATCATCTTCCGCCAAATCGGGCTCTACATCCGACCGCAACTGGGACCGTTCGGCGACAAGCTGCCGCGCATCGTCCGCGGCGTGTCGATCACGTTGGCGACGGCGCTGGCGCTGTCGTTCGTCGTGCGCCCGGCCGACTGGCCGCCCTATTCGCGCGCCGTCGCCCTGATCGCGTTCTTCACCGTGCTCCTGCTGGTGCTGTCCGAGCGCTTCGCCCTTTTCCGCAGCGAATTGCACTGGGCGCGGCGCACGGCCCCCATC
>DMJA01000055.1 GCA_003451935.1 Verrucomicrobiota bacterium
CCCCCGCCTACGCCGCCCAGCCCCGCGTCGATCCGCGCGAATATCTCGAGCTCCTCCGGAAGCAATCCCCCTTCGACGACTCCGACCTGCCCGACGAATCCTCCCGCGAAATCCCGGCCGAGTCCCCCCACCAGCCCCCGCCCGACGAACACCCGCAGGCCTGATCCCCGCCCCCGATCCGCATCCTCGCCGGCCGGCGTTTTTCCACCGTGTGGAAAAATGTTTTCCACACGGTGGAAAATTCCCGCGTCAAGCCTGGGCCACGATCACCCGCCCCTCCTTGCGGGGGGCGGCGGCGGGGATTTCGCCGTCGGGATAGCCGAGGCTGCAGGCGCCGACGCCGACGTACTGGTCTCCGACGCCCCACTGGCGCAGGAGGGTTTTGCCTTCGTCGGTTTCGAACATCTCGCGGGCGCGATGAATCCAGCAGGAACCGAGACCGAGGGCATGGGCCGCGTTGAACAGGTTTCCCAAGGCCAGGCTGCCGTCTTCCACGGGCGTGGATTTGGTGCGGTCGGCGAAGACAAGGATGATCGTAGGCGCGCCGTAGTAGGGATCGAAATCCTTGCCGAGCACGGCGGCATTCATCTTCGCAAGCTTTTCCCGCAGGGCCTTGTCTTTCACCACGACGAACAGGTTGCCCTGCCGCCCGCCGCCGGTGGGCGCGAACATTCCCGCCTCCAGGATGGCATTCAAATCCGCGTCCTTGATCGGATCGGACTTGAATTTGCGGATGCTGCGGCGGGTCTTCAGGGTGTTCAGGGTTTCGTTCATGGGGGGAGCTCCTTCCAATGGGGTTGTGCAAGCGAGAATAGCGGAAACGAGGCCGATTCCAATTCCGAAACAAGGCGTGCCGGGATTGCGCCGGTCGAGGAGGAATGGTATGAAGGAAGGCCTTGGAATGCCCCGGACGGGGCGGAAGGTGTACGGCCCATGGCGATGAAATTTTCGGAGAATGCCGACCGGATGGATGTCCGGTACGTGGCGGGACTGGCGCGGATGGCGCTGTCGGACAAGGAGGAGACGCAGCTGCAGGGACAGCTCGACGACATCCTCGCGTTCGTGGGCGAACTGAAGAAGCTAGACGTGTCGGGAGTGGCGCCCACGGATGACGCGAGCGGAACCCTCAACGCCTGGCGGGAAGACGAACCCGCAACGGGATTGGCACGCGAGGCGGCCTTGGCAAACGCTCCGCTGGCGCGGCACGGCCAATTCGTGGTGCCAAAGGTGATCGAATGAGCGCGGACCTGTTCGATCTGGGCTTTCTGGAGGCGGCGGACGCGCTGGCAAAGAAGGCGGTCTCGTCGGAGGAACTGACCTCGGCGCTGCTGGACCGTTCAGAAAAGCTGGAGCCGGCGCTGAATTCGCTGACCTGGTTCAGCCGGGAGGCGGCGCGGGCCGAAGCGCGCGCGGCGGACGCGGCGCGGGCGGCGGGGGATAAGCGGCCTTTCCTTGGCGTGCCCATCGCGATCAAGGACCTGCTGAACGTGAAGGGTCAACCCTGCACGGCGGGGTCGAACATTTTGAAGGGCTATGTGGCACCGTACGACGCGACGGTGATCGCCCGCCTGCGCGCGGCAGGCTGCGTCTTCGTGTCGCGCACGAACACGGACGAGTTCGCGATGGGCGGCAGCACCGAAACGAGCGCCTACGGCACGACGCGGAATCCGTGGGATGTGAGCCGGGTGCCGGGCGGGTCGAGCGGCGGCTCGGCGGCGGCCGTCGCCGCGCGGCTCGCGCCGGCGGCGCTGGCGTCGGACACGGGGGGCAGCATTCGGCAGCCGGCGGCGTTCTGCGGGGTGACGGGCTTCAAGCCGACCTATGGCCGGGTCTCGCGCTACGGCTGCACGGCCTTCGCCTCGTCGCTGGACCAGGTCGGACCGATCGCGCGTTCGGTGGAGGACGCGGCGGCGGTCTACCAAGTCATCGCCGGCCTGGATCCGCACGATTCAACGACATCGCCCCGGCCCGTCGGCGACGGCTTGCCGGAGGTGCGCGCGGCGAAGGATTTGAAGGGCCTGAAACTGGGGCTGCCAAAGGAATATTTCGTCGAGGGGCTGGACCCTGAAGTGGAAAAGCTGACGCGGGCCGCGGTGGAGCAGTGCCGCGCGCTGGGGGCGGAGATCGTGGATGTGGACCTGCCGCATTCGCAGTACGGCATCGCCTGCTACTATATTTTGGCGCCGGCGGAGGCCTCGGCGAACCTCGCGCGCTACGACGGGGTGCGGTACGGCTTCCGCGCCGAGTCGGAGGATTTGCTGGAGATGTACGAGAAGACCCGCGCGCAGGGGTTCGGCGCGGAAGTGAAGCGGCGCGTGATCCTGGGCACCTATGTGCTGAGCAGCGGCTTCCACGACGCGTACTACCTGCGGGCCCAGAAGGTGCGCACGCTGATCCGCGGCGATTTCGAGAAGGCGTTCGCCCGGTGCGACGCGATCCTGGGCCCGGTGACGCCGACGGCGGCGTTCCGCGTGGGCGAAAAGAGCGCGGACCCGGTGCAGATGTACCTGGGCGACATCTTCACGGTGAACGTGAATCTGGCCGGCATCTGCGGCCTGAGCGTGCCGTGCGGCTTCACCCCAAATGGCCTGCCGGCCGGCCTGCATGTCGTCGGCCCGGCGTTCGAGGAGGCACGCATCCTGAAGATCGGCGCGGCCTACCAGCACGCAACGGACTGGCACCGGAAACATCCGAAGATTTAAGACATTTCTCGCCAAGGACGCGAAGATCGCCAAGAAGCATCGGTTTGATGGGACGGCTTGAACATAATGAACGGATTTCAGACAGGCAGGAAATGGGGATTAAGACTGGAATGAGAATGAAACGTCTTGGCGACCTTGGCGTCCTTTGCGAGAGAATGGATCGGATTTGAGATGAACGAGAATGAAATTGGAAGAATAGTGGTAGATGTTGCCATCGCCGTTCATCGGGAATTGGGGCCTGGGCTGTTGGAATCGGTTTATGAAGCCGTATTGGCAGACGAACTGGCGGCGCGGGGATTGAATGTCGCGCGGCAGGTGCTGGTGCCGATCACCTACAAGGGCAAACAGATCGAGGATGGGTATCGGGCCGATATCGTGGTGAACGATTTGGTCGTACTGGAACTCAAATCCCTCGAGGCCATCCGGGATGTTCACAAGAAGCAGTTGCTGACCTATCTGAAGTTGGGCGGAAAGAAATTGGGGTATCTCTTGAATTTTGGCGAAGCGGTGATGAAAAAGGGCATCGTGCGGATCGTCAACAGCCTGCCGGAGGAGACATGAAGGCATCTCTCGCCAAGGACGCGAAGATCGCCAAGAAGCAGAAGGTTTATCCGGGCAGGATTGAACAAGATGAACAGAATTCAATTGAGCAAAAGACGGAAATGCACAGGGGGATGCACAAGCGACTTCTTGGCGTCCTTGGCGATCTTGGCGAGAGATAAAACATGAATGATTTCATCCCATCCATCGGCTTGGAAGTGCACGTGCAGCTGAAGACGCGCACGAAGATGTTCTGCGCGTGCCCCGCGCACACGGAGGGCGAGCCGAACACGGCCGTATGCCCGGTATGCCTCGGCCTGCCGGGAGCGCTGCCGGTGATGAACCGGGAGGCCATCCGCAAGACGGTCAAGGTCGGCCTGATGATCGGTTCCCGGATTTCGCTGCGGAGCACCTTCGACCGGAAGAACTATTTCTATCCCGACATGGCGAAAAACTACCAGATCACGCAGCAGGCCGCGCCCCTGTGCATCGGCGGGGCCGTGGAAATCGAGGTCGAAGGGAAAAAGAAGACCATCCGCGTGAACCACATCCACCAGGAGGAGGACGTGGCCAAGAGCACGCACATGGAGAACTCGACGGAGATCGATTTCAGCCGCGCGGGAACGCCGCTGATGGAGCTGGTGACGGAACCGGACATGTCGAGCCCGGACGAGGCCATCGCGTTTTTGACGGCGCTGAAGGAAATGCTGATCTACGCCGGCATCAGCGATTGCAACCTGGAGATGGGGCACGTGCGCTGCGACGTGAACTCGTCGGTGCGGCCGGCGGGCACGGACAAGCTTGGCGTGAAGAGCGAGCTGAAGAACATGAACACCTTCAAGGGCATCCACCGCGCGCTGGAATACGAGTTGGATCGCCAGATGGAGACGTTGCGCAAAAACGGGAGCCTGGCGCAGGAGACGCGGCGCTGGGATGACATCGCGGGCATCACCCTCCCCATGCGCTCGAAGGAATATGCGCATGACTACCGGTATTTCCCGGAACCGGACCTGCCGCCGGTGGTGCTGGACACGGCAACGGTGGAGGCGTGGCGCGCGGAGCTGCCGGAACTGCCGGCGGCAAAACGGGCGCGGTTCGTCGCGGAATACGGCCTGCCGGAATACGACGCGGGCGTGCTGACGGCGGACAAGGCGATTTCCGAGTATTTCGAGGCGGGGGCGAAGAAATCCGGGAATTTCAAGGCGGTTTCGAACTGGGTCATGGGCGAACTGTTGCGGGCGCTGGGCGAAAAGGGGCAGGGAATCGCCGACGCGAAGATTTCACCGGAAGCGCTGGCGGAACTGATCGCGCTGGTGGATGCCAAGACGATCAACATGCCGGCCGCCAAGGAAGTTTTCCAGACGCTGTTCGAAAACGGCGGGAATCCGATGGCCATCGTGAAGGAAAAGGGCCTGGCCCAGGTCAGCGACGCGGGAGCCATCGACGGCTTTGCAGGGCAGGCCATCGCGGCCAATCCCAAGGTGGCGGACGAATTCCGGGCGGGCAAGGAAGCCGCCTTGATGTTCCTCGTGGGCCAAGTCATGAAACTGTCGCGCGGAAAGGCCAACCCCCAGCTCGCGGCGGAAGCCCTGCGGCAGAAGTTGCAGGCCTGAGGCCAATCCCGCTTTCCCCGATTCGGGTTGTCCGCCCGCTCAGGCCATGCCGCGGGACTTCTTGATGGCCGCATAGGCGGCGTTGACGCGCTGGAACTTCTTCGTCGCGGTCTTCTGGAACTCGGCCCCGAGATGCGCCACCTTGTCGGGGTGGTGCTTCATCGACATCCGCCGGTACGCCCGGCGCACTTCCTCGTCCGAAGCGTCCGGCGACACCTCCAGTACCCGGTAGTCGGCATCCGGATCGGCCTTTGGCGCAAACATCGCCGCGATGGACCGGATGTCCGCCGCATGGATGCCCAACCCGGAGGCGAGCCGCGACAGCAGGCGGTCCTCCGCCGGATGCAGCTCGCCGTCGGCATGCGCGATGCTGAACAGGAAATGCAGCAGCGCCATCCGCTGGGAGTAGTTCATGTTCATGCGGATCTGGGCGCACACGGGCCCGACCGGAATGTCCTTCTGCAGCAAGTCGCGCAGCATCTGCAGAGCCTGCGCCGCCATATGCCGTCCGAACTGCGCCGCGAAAAAATGCTTCACGACCTCGAGCTCGGCTTTCGTCGCGCGCCCGTCGGCCTTCATCATCGCCGCCGTCAGCGCCAACAGGCTCGCCATGAAATCGTTGCGGGCCGCGCCGGGCCCCGCCTGCGGTCCACCTTGCGCCTGCGCGGCGGCCCGCGAAGCGGAATTGAAGAGCGAGCCCGCCGCATAGCCGAACAATCCGCCCAGCGGCCCAAAGAACGCCCAGCCCAGCGCACCTGTGATCCAGGGACTTACCATCCTTCACCTCTCCGCTTCGACCCCGTTGCTCTTTTCATGTTTTCGTGTTTTTCCTGTTTTCCTGCTAAACGGATTTCTCGTTTTTCATCTGTCGCAGGCGCTTTTCGATCTCGGCCAGGCGTTCGTCCGCACCGTGCTTGTGCAGGCGGATATGCCTGCCGTTCACCATCCAGAATTCGTCGCGCCCCTTGCCCAGCAACAGCCGGTCGCCGTCCGTCGCCACGCTCTTGAGCCCCAGCCCCGCCGCCAACAGGCGCAACCGCGAAATCGCCAGCAGGCGCCGCACCGGCGCCGGCATCGGCCCGAAGCGGTCGCGGAATTCGTCGGCCAGCGCGTCCACTTCGCTCTCGAACGAAATGCCCGCCGCCTTGCGATACAGCCCGATGCGCTGGCTCTCGTCCTCGACGTATGCGCGCGGGATCACCGCCGCGTTTTCTTCGCGCGCCGGGTCGGGCGTCAGGTCCAGAAAGTCCAGATGCACCTGCACGTCGATGATTGGCCGCTCGGCCTCGCCCTTCAGCCGCGCCACCGTGCGGTTCAGCAGCTGGCAGTACAGGTCGAACCCGACCGCCGCGATGTGCCCGCTTTGCGCCGCCCCCAGCACATTACCCGCCCCGCGGATTTCCAGATCGCGCAGCGCCAATTTGAACCCCGCACCCAGGCTCGTGTGGCGCTTGATCGCGCTGATGCGCCGACGCGCCGTGTTGAAGAGCGCCCCGTGGCGCGGCAGCAGCAGATAGGCGTAGGCCTGGTTCTTGCTCCGCCCCACCCGCCCGCGCAGCTGGTACAGGTCCGCCATCCCGAAGCGGTCCGCTCGATCGATCAGGATCGTGTTCACGTTCGGAATGTCCACGCCGCTTTCGATGATCGTGGTGCATAGCAAAATGTCGTATTCCCCGCGCACGAACCGGTGCATCACATCCGCCAGCGTTTTTTCCGTCATCCGCCCGTGACCCACGCCCACGCGGATGCCCGGCAGCAGGCGCTCGAGGCGCTCGCGCATCCATTGGATGGTTTGGACACGGTTATGCAGCACGAACACCTGCCCGCCGCGGTTCACCTCCCGCAGCACGGCCTCCCGGATCAGCTCGTCGCTGTCCTGCGCGATGTAGGTCTCGATCGCCAGCCGCTCGCGCGGAGGCGTCTGGATCAGGCTCATGTCGCGCGCGCCCGTCAGGCTCAGGTAGAGCGTGCGCGGAATCGGCGTGGCGGAAAGCGTCAGTACGTCCACCATTTCGCGCATGCGCTTCAGATGCTCCTTCGCAGCGACGCCGAACCGCTGCTCTTCGTCGATGATGACCAGCCCGAGATCGGCGAACTTCACGTCGCGCTGCAGCAGGCGGTGCGTGCCGATCAGCACGTCCACCTTCTTTTTGGCCACCTGCGCGAGCACCGCCGCCTGCTCGGACTTCGTGCGGAAGCGGCTGACCATCTCGACCGCCACGGGAAACCGCCCCATGCGCTCCAAAAACGTCTCGTAGTGCTGCTGGGCCAGCACCGTCGTCGGCACCAGCAGCGCGACCTGCTTACCGTCCATCACCGCCTTGAACGCGGCGCGCATCGCGACTTCGGTCTTGCCGTAGCCCACGTCGCCGCAGATCAGGCGGTCCATCGGCCGCTTCGACTCCATGTCGAGCTTCACTTCCCCGATGGCGCGGAGCTGGTCGTCGGTCTCAGAATAGGGAAAGGCTTGCTCGAAATCGAACTGCCACGGGTGGTCCTTGGCGAAGGCGTGCCCGTCGAGCGCGGCGCGGCGGGCCTGCGTCTCCAGCATCTGCGCCGCCAGATCGCTCGCCGCCCGCTCGGCGGCGATTTTTTCCTTCATCCAGCGCTTGCCGCCGATGGCATGCAGTTGCGGCTTGGTCCGCCCCACGCCAATATACCGGCTCAGCAGGTGGGTCTGGCTCGTCGGCACGTATAGACGCGCGTTCTCGGCGTACTCCACCGCCAGCGCTTCCTGCAACTGCCCGTCGAATGTAATCTCGTAGAGCCCCAGGTATTTCCCGATGCCGTGGTCGATGTGCACCACGAGTTCGCCGGGACGCAGATCGGTCCAGTCCGTCAGGCGCTCGCCCGTCGCGTCGCGTGCGGCCGCACCGGCCACCGCCTTGCGGCGCATCGGCAGCGCCCGGCGCGAGCCGTAGAAATCCGCCTCGGCTACCGCCATCCACTTCGCGCCCGGCAGCTCGAATCCGCCACTCAGCGCGCCGAGATGGATGCCGAATCCTTCCGGCTTCCCGTAGGCGGCCTCAAACCGCTTGGCCCCCGCCTCCGTGCCGAAGAACAGCTGGATATTCCAGCCGTCCTCTGCGCGCGATTTCAGCACCTCGAACCATTTCCGGCGCTCGCTTTCGAGCGCGTCCGGCGGCACCCCCCGCGCGGAAAGCGCGGCGAGCCCTTCGCACGGCCGCGCGCCCAGATCGCGCGCCCCGTCGCTTCCACCCGCCTCGAGCTGGCCCCCGCCCGGAAACTTCTTTTCCAGCCCCAGCCGCCAGTTCGCGAACTCGCGCTCCATCGAAACGTCCGCCCCTCCGCGCCCCGCCAGCTCGGAACTCATCGCGAAGTGGTGCAGGATCGCGTCGGGATCAAGCCACAGGAACGAGGCGTCCGCCGGAAAATAGTCCGTTGGCGGAACCGCTTCCCCGCCCTCCGCCTCTTCCGACGCCGGGGGGATCGCAAGTTCCTTGATTTCATCGCGCGACCGCTGCGCCGATGGATCGAAGCGCCGGATGCTTTCCAAGACGTCGCCGAAGAATTCCAGCCGCGCCGGCCAGTCTTCCGTCAGCGGCCACACGTCCAGCAGTCCGCCGCGGCGCGACGCCTGCCCTTTCGCCAGCACTTCCACTTCGAATTCGTAGCCCGCCACCGCCAACCGCTCGCACAGCGCGTCCAGATCGTATTCCTGCCCCGCCGCCACGAGCTCGCTGCTTTGCCGCATCCGGTCCGGCGCGGCCACCGGCTCCAGCAGCGCCTGCACGCAGGTCGCCAATATCCCCCGCCCTTTCCACGACAGGCAACGCTGGAGCGTCTTGAGCCGCTCGCCGCTGACATCGGGCGAGGGCTGCCCCGACGCCAGCCGCGACGCCTCCACGTTCAGCGCAGGCAGCTTCGCGACGGTCTCCCCCGCGCCCAGCGCCTGCAAATCCTGCGCCAGCAATTCCAGCGCCAGCGAGCTTTCCGCCACGACCACCAGCGGTCCGGATGCCGCGCGCGCGGCCGCCAGCGCCAGCCACGCCCGCGCCGCATCCTCCGCCTCCTGCACGCGCCCCTTCCCGCCCGGCGCGAACACGTCTTTCAAGAAGGCCCGATCATCCGGCGCGGGGGGCGGCACGGCAAACTTCGTCTGTTCTCCGGAATCGGCCATGTCCTCAGACCAGATACCGCCCGCCTCGCGCGCCGGTGTCTTTCCCGTCGCGGAAGGTCGCCACGCCATTCACCCAGACCGCCGAAAGGCCTTCGCAAAACTGATGCGGCTTTTCGTACGTCGCCAAATCGCGAAACGTTTTCGGATCGAGCGCGACGATGTCCGCGAAGGCGCCGGCGCGGATCGCGCCGCGGTCTTTCAGACGGAACTGTTCCGCCGGCAGGCTCGTCATTTTCCGCACCGCCTCGCCGATGGAGACCGGTTTGCCGTCCAGCGCCGCGCGCAGGAACCGTCCAAACGTCCCATAGGCGCGAGGATGCGGATGGTCGTGGCTCAGTGGCCCCCAAGGCGCGCGGATCGACGCGTCGGAACCGATCATCACCCACGGCTCGGCCAGAATGCGCCACATGTTTTCTTCGCTCATCCCGAAGAAGATACCGCCGGTGAACAGCTCGTCCGTCTCCATGAATCGCAACGCGGCGTCCAGCGGAGGCAGCTTCCACGCCTCCGCCGCCACGGCGATCGGTTTGCCCGCGAACGGGGCGTTGGCCAGATGGTGCGTGCTGCCAATCCAGACGCTTTCCCAATATTTATCGTCGCGGGCCGCGGCCATTTCCGCGCGGATCTTCGCGCGTTCGTCGGGATCGCGCAGGCGCGCCAGAATCGCCACGCGCCCGCCCTGTGCCGCCCAAGTCGGCAGAATCACGTCCAGATCTGTGCACGAAGCCGTGTACGGATATCGATCCGATGCTACCTCGACGCCTGCTTTTTGCGCGGCTCGGATTTTGTCCAGCGCCGCATCGAGCTTGCCCCAATTCGCCCGTCCTGCCGTCTTCAGGTGGGAAATCTGCAGCCGCACGCCGCTGACGCGCGCAACATCCAGCGCTTCGTCGATGGCTTCCAGCAGCTTTCCCCCCTCGCTCCGCATGTGCGTCGCGTAGATTCCCTCGTGCCGCGCCACCACCTTCGCCAAGGCCCGGATTTCCTCCGGCTGCGCGAACATCGCGGGCGCATAGACCAGCCCCGTGCTCAGCCC
>DMJA01000232.1 GCA_003451935.1 Verrucomicrobiota bacterium
CCTGTTTCCGCCTGTTCCCGGCTCCGTCAATAATCCTGTTCTCCGCCTCGGAAATAATGTTAAAAATCCCACATTGAGGCGATACCACACAAAAGGAGAAATCCCATGGGCGACAAAAAAGGCAAAAAGGAAAAGGCCAAAGAGCAGAAGCAGCACGACGCCAAACTCGTGAAAGCCCAGCAGCAGCAGCAGAGCAAGCTGCCGCAGTCCCGCAAACCCTAGGGCCAACTCACCGCTCGCCTTAACTCTCCAAGTAGAGGGGTCCCTCCTGAATTTTAATGGGGAACGGATCCGTTTCCTTCCTTCCTTTTTCGCGCACTTCTGCGACTCCTCCGCCCCCGCCGCGCGAGTTGACATTCATGCCAACCCGGGGCGTTGCTGGTTGGTTGTGGATGGTTGAACCACAAACAACAAACCACCCCCGCCCCACGCGCCGCTGGCGTCCCTTGACGTCCCCCGGTTTTCCGCCGTATCCTGCTTTCGACAACACCTGCCCCGTGGAAATTGGAGCTCCGCCATGAAGCCATCGATCCGGATTGCCCTGCTGACGCTGTGCCTGGCCTTTTCGGCCGAGGGCCGGACGTGGACCAGTCTTTCGGGCAAGCAGATCGAGGCCGAGTTCGTCTCCGAAGCCTTCGGCCAGGTCACGCTGAAGACGCCCACGGGCGAAAAGATCGGCATCCCCCTCGCCAAGCTCTCCCCCGCGGACCGGGAATATATCCAAAGCCAGAAGCTCCCGGCCGCGCGATCCCGCGGCACGGCGGCGGCGGCGGCCAAGGAAGCCGCGCCGGTCCTGGCGGCGCGCAACGGCACTCCGGAGGTCGTCGCCAAGATGATTCCGGGCACCACGTTCATCCAGACCGCCGCCGGCCCCAACGCCGTCACCTACCATGTGCGGGTGCCGCCCGGCTTCAACCCCGCCAATCCCCCGCCCCTGGTCGTCGCGTTCAGCTCCACCGGCAATGGCCACTCCATCCTGCGCTCCATCTCCACCAGCACGGACAAGGCGGGCTGGATCGGCATCGGCTGCGACAAGCTGATGAACAGCATGGACGACAAGCAGGCGGACCAGATGGAGGACGAGGTGCTGGAGGACATCTACCGCAACATCCCCCACGATCCGCGCCGGGTCTATCTGTCCGGGCATTCCGGCGGGGCCAGCCGGGCCTACAGCATCACGGCCCGCCGCCCGGAGCCCTTCGCCGGGATCCTGGCCTATGGCGGCTGGCTCGGCGGCCCGGACCGCCAGAAGGACCCCTACTGCAAGCACATGGCCGTGGCCATGATCAACGGCGACAAGGACGAAGCGGCCAACGGCTGGGCCGAGAGCGACAAGCAGGCCCTGCAACTGCGCAAGTGCAGCGTCGAGCTCTTCTCCTTCCCCGGCGGCCACCCCATGCCCAACGATCCGGAAGTCAGCGACCGCGCCATCGCCTGGCTCCAGCAGGAGTGGAATGCACGCGCCCAATAACGTCGAACTCAACCTCGGCCCTCAACCCATCGCGCGGCTCATGGCGGAACACGGGCTCAAGACCGGCGATCTGGTCGAAGCCTCCACCGAGCACATCACCCGCAAGATGGTCGCCCGCGCCTGCAAAGGGCGGCGCCTCACCCCCCGTGTCCAATCCAAAATCCTCCGCGCCCTGAACCAGGCCGCCGGCAAGGAGTATGCCCTGGCGGACCTCTTCCATTATTGAAAGCGCCCCGTTGCCGGCATCCGCACGGCGGCGCGAGACGCCGGTCAGCGGCGAAGACCGGCGTCGAGCTGGTAGAAGAGCGCGTCCTGCCGGCTGCGGCCGGGGCTGCGAACCGGCATCCGCCGCACAATCTCGCGAACGGCCGGGGCGGCGTGCTTGATCGCCCACCGGATCTCCTTGTCGCCGGCGCGGGGGTCGTCGCCCGCCGCGAGCTCGCGGGCTCGCGCCGCATACATCGCAGGCCCCAGGGCGTGCTTCGCCTGGTCGAGGGTGACCCGTGTGTGGATGTAGGCGCTTCCCGCGGCGAGGCCCGCGGCGCGGGCGGCGGCCGTGGCCACTGGATCGCCGACCTCGCGCGCGGCGGCGTAGGCCGCCCAGACAAGGGCGCGCAGTTTCGCGGTCCGTTTTCCCCCGCGGGCGAAAACCCGGATGCCCTCGATGGCTTCGCACGGACGGGGGTCAGAGGGAGCCTTCGCCTCGAACAGCGGGAGCACCCGCTCCGCGCAATCGGCCACCCAGAACCCAAGCCGGCGGCGGTCTTCTTCGTTAATCGTCATCGTGGCAACTCGGAGGGTGGCATGGGCCGCGCGGCGGGGCAAGAATGAATGAACGCATCGGGTTCCCCGCCGCTGGCGTTCCGCGATCCTTTCCCTTTCATGAGTCCATGAGTTCTGATTAACTCTTTCCGGATGAAGATCGATCCCCATGCGAAGTTCCCGACCCGCGAATGCCCCGGCTGCGCGGTCGAGGTGCCCGCCAACGAGAACCGCTGCCCCGTCTGCGGCTACGAATTCCCCGCCCGCGGCCCCCTCCACCGGAATCTGGTCTGGCTCGTTCTGCTCATGCTCGCCCTGCTGTTGATCCCGCTGCTCCTCTCCATGCGCTAAAACGGCCAATCCCTGAAGCCGTTGCGGGCCGCCATTACTTCGTGGCGGTGAACGAGCCGGTGACGGAGTAGTGCAAGGTCTCGCCTTCCGCGGTCACCGATCCTCCGCCAGACCAACCGCCTGTGATCTGGTTTCCGGACACCGTGCCCGTGAGGGTGATCGAGCCACCGGTCAAGCCAATCGGAATCGTGAAGCGATTCCCACTCATGGTGCCGACCCCCTGCCGCAGCGGCGACCGGAACGTGACGGCTCCCGTTTCCGTGATGGTGACGGTCACGGGGCCCGAACCCGATTCCGTCCCGAGGTTGCTCTGAACCGTCTCCGTCGCCGATCCGGCGTACGTTCCGGCTATGGCGGGATCGAAGGCTCCGCCGCCATCGCCCCCGCCTCCGCCGCCGCCCCCCAAACCGGCGACCACAAGCGCCACCGTGCCCATTCCCGCCCCGGCGGTGATATACGGGTGCTCCTTTGCCAGATCCTGGAGCCGGGCGGTCCGTTCCGCAGCCCAGTTGCGGCTTTCCGTCGTTCCGGCGCCAGCGGGCGGGGGATAGGCCTTTGGAAAATCGGCGTCCGTCCATTGGGTGAGTTTCGTCAGCTCCTTTTCGAACCGCTCGTCGGATTCCTTCTGCTCGTTGGCCCAAAATGCATCGATGACGGGCATGGCGACGTATTCATGAAACGCCAGCCCAACCCCCACGACCGTGGCCACGGTTCCGAGCATGGTTGCGGACGCCCCCGCCACATATGCCGCACCGAGTTGCACGGTCGCCATGGCGTACTCCGCTTCCTTCTCTCCAATCACCTGCGCCAGGTTTCGTTCGATCTCTTTGGAGGGGGTAACGGACTCCATGGCCTTGCCCCAGGCCTCGACTTCCGGAACCCCGGACAAGGTTCCGACCGTCTCGACCACGCTGGCCGCCGCGCCCCAAAGACCGTCCACGGCATTGACGGTTTCCGCAACAACAAGCGCCCAGTTGGTGGCTTGGCGCCCAACCGTGGCAGACGCCATGGCAACCGCCTGGAAGGCTTGGCAGGCCTGGCGCGTCCAGAATGGCGGCGGCGCCTCGTGTTCCACCTTCATGGGCGACGCGCGGAAGCCGAGGAATTCCGACAGGTCGGCGACGGGCGCGAGTATTTTTTTCCACTTCGCATCGCATTGCACCGCCATGTACTCCACGCGCAAAGATTCGCCGCCGCGCCGGGCGGCCAGGGACGCGCCCATTTGATAAAGCCGGTCCTGGGCAATGGAATAAATAAACACGGCCTTGAAACGGCCGGTGATGGTTTTGGGCCCGTCTTTCTCCAGCGCCTCAAAGGAAAATGGTTCGGAAACGACGGCCAACGAGAAAACATCCGGAAGTCCTTCCACCACGATCGGCGTCCCGCTGAATTTCAAGCGGATCTTGTCCGGCATGTATCGGCTGATGCCGAGCGCAATCGCCTGTTCCCATGCACCTGCGCCTTGCCCCCGGCGATCCACCTGCCCCATCACCCGGTTCATGATCTCGACCAGCAGAACCGCCTGGCCGTCCGGCAACATCAGGGCTTCGCTGGCTGGATCGCGTTGAAGACGCAGCGGCTTGAATTTTGCGCCAATGGGTTGTTCATGGTTCCCGACCCGGACATCCGCGCGCGCCGCCAATTCATAGTCCGCCACCTCCGCGCCTTTCCGGGCAAGGCAGACGCTGCGACCCGTTGCCTGGGTGCGAAACTGGGTGTCCCGCCCGCTATATTCCACGGTGTGACAGACCTGAAAATATTCCGTGAGCCGGCTGTCCGCATCCCTTTTCGCCGCACCCGAAGCGGAGAGCGGAACGCCGGGCCATCCCATACCCGCCACCAAAATGGTGCTGATTGCACGCCGGAGGTGAAATCCCTTTTCCCGAGACCTTTCCAGATACGCACTCATGTTTCCTCTCATCTGGCCGATGCTTGATTGCAGTTCGGCTTTTTCTGTCAACCGCAGCAAGTCCGCATCCATCCGTCCGCCGAAAAACGTCCTTTCCTTGTCAAAACATATTCAGGCCCCTCCCCTCACGACAAGCCCAAATTGGCCTTCAAGCCACCGCGACCGCCAAGGCATAGGCGCCGTCCAGGACCCGCCGCGACCACACGCGGGCGCCGGTTTCGGGCTCCACCTGGAACGGCGCGATTTCCAGCCGGGTCCGGCGCACGATGCCTCCATCGGCCCAGCCGCAGCCAAGGGCTTTCAGCAGCGCCTCCTTCTGGCTCCACAACGTGAAGAAGGGCTCGCGCCCGCCCGCGCGGACCCAGGCCCGCTCGCTTTCCGAAAATACCCGCTGGCCCAATCGCTCGATGTCCGCCTTCCGTTCCATCGACTCCAGATCCACACCGATGGCCGCGCCACGCGCGAGAACAGCCACCGCAAATTCGCCGGCGTGGGACAAGTTGAAACCCCATTCGGCCGCGACCCCGTCCAACAGCGGTTTGCCATTCGCGCCCGTTTTCCACTCCACGCGCTCCAGGCCCAATTCGCGCGGCAGCCAGCAGGCCTTGAGCCACTCCGATGCGCCGGCGCAGGCGCGGGCCCGGGGATCCGTGAACCGTTCCGTCCGGCCGCGCGCCGCGCCGGGCAGCCCCTGCGCCCAATCCGAGGCCGACACCTCCACGGCCACCAGCCGGAAGGGTTCGCCGGGCAAGGCCCAGTCCTGCACCAGATGATCCAGATCGCCACTCATGGAAGGCATCCTGCCAAATCGCGCGGCCCGGATAAATCTATTTGTCATCCGGCGGCTTCTGCGACATGCTCGCCACACAAATGCATGGCAAGATGGTCATCCTGTCCCTGGCGATCCTCTTCGCGCTCATTCTGGGCGGATGCAGCCTGTTTTACCTGGACCGGGGCGATGGCGACGGGCTCATTTCCGGACGGGTCGTCCGGATCGAGACGACGGCCTACTGCCCCTGCGGCCACTGCTGCAGCTGGGCCCTCAACAAATTCGGGCGCCCCGTGGTTTCCGCGGGCCGCAACCGCGGCAAGCCCAAGGCGGTGGGCATCACCGCCAGCGGCAACCGCGCCCATCCCGGCACCCTTGCGGCCGACACCCGCTATTATCCCATGGGCACCGTCCTCTACATCCCCGGCTACGGCTACGGCGTCGTGGAGGACCGCGGCGGCGACATCAAGGGCCGCAAGCGCCTCGACCTCTTTTTCAACACCCACAAGGAAGCCCGCAACTGGGGCCGCCGGCGCATCGAGGCCGTCGTCTTCCCCAAGGGCACCCCGGTCATGCCCAANNGTTCCCCTAGGTTCCACACGTTTTTCCGCCGGACTCCCGTTCCGGCGGCCCGCCCCCCAAAGGCGGGAAACCTCATATAAGGCAGGTGAGTACCCCAACATGACTGAAGTGAAGATCAGGAAAGGCGAATCCGTCGAAAAGGCGTTGCGCCGCCTGAAGAAGAAACTGGACCGCGAAGGCATCATGCGCGACATCCGCGCCAAGCGGCATTTCGAAAAGCCCAGCGAGAAGCGTCGCCGCAAGGCCGCGCGCTCGCGCATC
>DMJA01000180.1 GCA_003451935.1 Verrucomicrobiota bacterium
CGCGCAGCCTCGCGCTGCCGATGGGCCCCGGCCGGACCTATACGAACGCGACGCTGAGCTTTTCGTATCGCCGCGAGAACTGGGACGCGACGGATTCGATGACGATCCGCGTTTCGACCAACCAGTTCGCCTCGCAATCGAATCTGGTGTCCACGATCGACGGCCGGGTGGGCACCGATGCCGCCTACACCAATGTCAGCGCCAACCTCGCGGCGCTTCTGGGTGCCAACCTGGCCCTGCGGATCCAGGCGGGGCCCAATTTCGACAATAATGACCGGATCAATTTCGACTTCGTCACGATCACGTATTCGGGCTATGACATCGCGACCAATCCCGCCACGCTCTACGCCAGCAACGTCCAAATCGTCGTGGTGTCGAACCTGGCGGCCGGCCCGACGAACCTTCTGGAGAACTATTCGCTGGCGCCCGGCAGCAACGTCAGCCTTCGCCTCCGGGCGACGCTGGACGTCCCGCTGGCGGCGACGCAGTTCGTCAATGTCGCCACCGTGACGAACGCGAAGAGCGCGACCCGGACGGCGGCCGTCACGAATTTTTCCGTTGCCTACTCGGTGGGCGGCCGCGTTTGGCACGACACCAACAACAATGGAATCCAGGACCCGACCGAGACCAACAGCTTCGCCAACGTGCCCGTCGCGCTGATGCGCACCAATGGCACCGTCTTCCAGTCCGTCGTCACCGATGCCGAAGGGGACTATCTGTCCACCAACGTGGTTCCAGGCGACTATTATGCGCTCTACGACCTGACGGCCTTTTCCACCAACGACTACCTGTTGAGCCCCGCCAACGCGGGGAGCGACGATGCGCTGGACAGCGATGCCACCTACGGCGAGATCGGCGACTTCGCCGGGACGGACGATTTCACGGTCTCCATGGGCCAGACCAACCTCACCATCGACGTTGGCTTCGATCCGCCCGAGCCCACGCTCGTGGTGCTCTACAGCTTCACCGCCGGGGACGAAAGCGGCCAGGTCGTGGTGCGCTGGCGGACGGCGTCGGAGGAGAATACCGTCGGGTTCTTCGTGGAGCGCCTGGACAGCGGCCAGTGGGTGCGGGTGAATCATGAAATCATCTACGCCAAGGGCGAGGACGGTTTCGGCGCGTCCTATGAGCGGGTGGATTCCGGCGCCGAGGCGGGCGGCACCTATATCTACCGGCTGGTGGAAGTGGAAACCGATGGCATCGGAATCCATGGCCCGTTCGAGCGGACGGCAACGGCCTTGGAGTTTGTCAGCCCCATCTCCAGCGGCCCCAATGGCGTCCTCCTCCGCTGGCTCAGCCGCGCGGACGAGTATTACGAGATCCTGCGCTCGACGAATCTGATCCGGGGATTTGAACTCCTCGAGTTGGACATTCCGGCCACCCCGCCGGAGAACGAATATCTCGACACCAACCCCGGCCCCATCGGCATCTATCTCATCCAGATGGACGACGAATAAGCCGGAACCGCCTCACCCCCGGTGAGGGAAGTCGCCGAACAATTTCAAACCACCGCAAGACAGCCCATAATTCCCGATACGAGACCGTCCCCGATCTGTCCGCCGTGGAAAAGTGGTCGCCGCATCGGGTGAGCAATAGGGGGAATCTCCCGCCGCGCTTGCGGGTGGAGTTCGTCGGCCCGTGGAAAAAAAGGCTCTCCCTCAAAAGAGGGGGCAAGGCTGCTCCTGAGGTCATACAATGGCCTCGGTCAAGCAAACCTAAAAGGAGACAGCCATGCCCTGGAGCCACAGCATACTGAACCTGCCCTGGATGACGATCACGAAGATGGAGAAGACGGACCCGGTAAGGGTAGAAGCCGATTACACCGGGCCGGTGAGATGCCCCCACTGCGCTTCGGAACGGTTGCGGAAGAAGGCCCCTTTTGTGCGGGAGGTCCGGCACGAGAGTCTCGGGCATCGCTTGGTCTGGCTGGTGTTGCGGGGCTACAAGTATCTCTGCCGGGAGTGCGGGCGGTATTTCCGCCAGCGCTTTCCCGGCTTACTGAGCTATCAACGAGCGACGGAGCCGTTCAAGAGCGAGGTCTGCCAGAACCACCACGACGGCATCTGCCAGAGCCGCCTGGCCCGGCGGATGAAATTGGGCACGGCGACGCTGGAGCGGTGGTACCACCGCCATTTGGAGCGGCAGATGGCCGAACGGGCCGACGCGGCTTGTCCGCGGGTGCTGGGGATCGACGAGCACTTCTTCACCCGCAAGGCGGGCTACGCCACCACCTTCTGCGACCTTCAGAAGCATCGGGTGTTCGACGTGGTCCTGGGACGGTCGGAGGCCGCGTTGGAAGGGTATTTGTCGCGGCTCCAAGGCAAGGAACGGGTCCGGGTGGTGTGCATGGATCTGTCCGCCACCTACCGGACGATCGTGCGCAGGCATTTCCCGAAAGCCCTCATCGTGGCGGATCGGTTCCATGTCATCCGATTGATTGGACACCACATCCACCAACTCTGGCGGCAGATCGATCCGTCCCATCGCTGGAACCGGGGCTTGCTTTCCCTGTTGCGGCGCCGGGCCGACCGCTTGTCCCCGGAGCAGAGCCAAACGTTGGAGGCTTACCTGCGAGACCATCCGGCCATCCACGCCCTCTATCGCTTCAAGCAGGAGCTATGGAACCTGCTGCGCCCCCATGGCTTGACGCCGCCTGCCTGTCGCTTGCGCATCCGTGAGTTCCTCGATCGGATCTGGCAGCTCAAGGACTCGCCCTTCGCTTCCCTGGCCAGTCTGGGACAGACGTTGGAGGACTGGCAGGAGGAAATCGTCCGCATGTGGCGCTTCCGTCGCAGCAATGGCATCACCGAAGGCTTCCACACCAAGATGGAGATGATCAGCCGACGGGCGTTCGGCTTCAAGAACTTTGACAACTACAGGCTCCGGGTGAGAGCATGTTGTTGTTGAT
Organism: Verrucomicrobiota bacterium; assembly: GCA_003451935.1. GTDB lineage: Bacteria > Verrucomicrobiota > Kiritimatiellia > CAIQIC01 > Lenti-01 > Lenti-01. The sequence continues at coordinate 2,909 of DMJA01000180.1, forward strand.
TAGGAGCGAGCCTTGCCCCCGCATTTGGTGGACAGCCAAGAACTTTGACAACTACAGGCTCCGGGTGAGAGCATGTTGTTGTTGATTAGGAGCGAGCCTTGCCCCCGCATTTGGTGGACAGCCGAAAATCTGGGCCGAAATGGAACCGAATCTAAGATGGTCGGGGCGACTGGATTTGAACCAGCGACTTCTTGGTCCCGAACCAAGCGCTCTACCAGGCTGAGCCACGCCCCGTTTTAAAATGTCAAATCATCCGAGGCGCTCTGCCATCCCGACACCCGCCGCAGGTGGCGTGGTCGGGAACGCCCCGTTTTAAAATGTCCAATCGTCCGAGGCGCTCTACCATCCCGACACCCGCCGCAGGTG
>DMJA01000033.1 GCA_003451935.1 Verrucomicrobiota bacterium
GGCGGGGATAGGCGGTTTGCCAGCCGGGGGGGATGGATCGGGCTTCGATGGGTTCGACGGCTTTGCGCATGGTGGCGGCATGCCGCCAGCTGGCATCGAGGAGGAGCAGGGGCCGGCCCGCATCGGCGGGAGTGAGGGGCAGGGCGTCGGGAGCAAGCAGGAGATGGAGGGAAAGGTCGGGCTTGTGGCGCAGGGGATAGGGCAGGAAATCCAGTCCGGGCGTGCCGCGCAGCGGGCGCACAGTGCATTTCGCGGGGTCTTCGCCGCGGCGGATGATGATAAGAACAGAAGGAATCATTCGGAACTCAATATCCAATATCCAATGATCAATATTCAATGTTCAAGTTGGTAGGGGTGTGGTTCAATGATGGGTATGGCACGAGTAAAACTGGACATGGAGGGCGTGGAATTCGTGTTCCGCACGGAATTGGACGTGCGAATCACGGACATCAACTACGGGCGGCACGTGGGCAACGATGCCATGCTGGGGCTGCTGCATGAGGCGCGATTGCGGTTTTTGGCGAATTTCGGATTTTCCGAAGAAGATATTGGCGGGGTGGGGATGCTGATGGGCGACGCGGTGATGCAGTTCAAGGCCGTGGCGTTCCGGGGCGACCGGCTGATCGTCGAGATGGGCCTGAAGGATGTGGAGCGGCGGACCTACGACCTGATGTACCGCGTGATGCGCCAAGGTGACGGCGTGGTCGTCGCGCTGGCGAAGACAGGGATGGTAGCGTTCGACTACGCAAAGAACCGGCTGGCGGACCTGCCGGAGATCTTCCTAGGGAAGACGGGAGCGCAAAAGGCATGAAATTCGCGCTGGTCCAGATGAACCCCACCGTGGGGGCGTTGAGGGAAAACGCGGCGAAGATCGTGCGGTTCGCGCAAGAGGCGGCGGCTTCCGGCGCGGAGGTGGCGGTATTCCCCGAGCTGGCGTTGTGCGGATATCCGCCGGACGATCTCGTGCTGCGTCCGGGCTTCATGGATGCGGTGGCGGTGGAGGTTGAAAAACTCGCCGCCGCGCTGCCAAAGGATTTGCTGGCGATCGTGGGCGCGCCGCTGCGCGAGAACGGGAAACTCTACAATACAGCCATGCTGTTCCGAGAGGGCAAACGGGTGGCGGCGGCGAAGAAGATGCTCCTGCCGAACTACGGCGTATTCGACGAGCGGCGTATTTTTGCGCCGGGCGCCGCGCCACTGGTCTTTGAATTGAAGGGCGTGCGCCTCGCGGTACACATCTGCGAGGATTCGTGGTGGCCGGAGAGCGAATCGTTCCGGGGCCTGAAGGGGAAGTGCGACGTGCTGGTGAATTTGTCGGCCTCGCCGTACTGCCGCGGGCGCGAGAACGACCGCGAGGAGATGGCGCGGAAGGCGACGGCATCGCTGGGCGTCCCGATGCTCTACACAAACATCGTGGGCGGCCAGGACGAACTGGTGTTCGACGGCGGCGGCATGGCCGTAGCCTCCGATGGCAAGGTCGTGGCTCGCGCGGAGCTCTTTCGGGAGGGGGAGCTGCCGGTCGAGGTTCTGCCGGCCGCCGGAAAATGGGCGCCCGTGCCGGGGCGCGTGGCGGCGATGCCGGATGCCGTGGAGGAGGTGTACGAGGCGCTCAAGATCGGCTTGCGGGACTACGTGGACAAGAACGGATTCCCGGGCGTGATCGTGGCGCTGTCAGGGGGCATCGACTCCGCGCTGGTGGCCACGATCGCCGTGGATGCGCTGGGCAAGGACCGCGTGTTCGGCGTGACGCTGCCGTCGGCGATCACCTCGAAGGAAACCTATTCCGACGCGCTGGAGCTGGCAAAGCGCCTGGGGATTCCGTGCCTGCGGATTCCCATCGCGCCGGCGGTGGATGCGCTGACCGGCATGCTGGGACCGGCGTGCGCGACGGTGGATTGGGCGAAGCCGTTGCCGGGGACGCTGATGGAGGAAAACCTGCAGGCGCGCATCCGTGGCGTGATGGTGATGGCGCTTTCCAACCGCTTCGGCCACATGGTGGTGACGACGGGAAACAAGAGCGAGATGGCGACGGGCTACGCGACGCTCTACGGCGACATGGCCGGCGGCTTCGCGCTGATCAAGGACGTGCCGAAGACGCTGGTGTTCGCGCTGGCGCGCTGGCGCAACAGGCGCGGCGAGGTGATTCCGCCCACGACGATTTCGCGTCCGCCGTCGGCGGAGCTGAAGCCGGGGCAGCTCGATTCGGATTCGCTGCCGCCCTACGACGTCCTCGATCCGATCCTCGAGCGCTACGTTGAGCAGCAGGCGGGGCTGAAGGACATCCTGGCGGAAGGCTTCGACGAGGCGATGGTGCGGCGGGTGGTCCGGATGGTGGATCGCAGCGAATACAAGCGGCGGCAGGGCGCGCCGGGCGTGAAAATCACGCCCAAGGCGTTCGGCCGCGACCGCCGCATGCCGATCACCAACGGCTTTCGCGAGTAAGCGACCAGTTGGTTTACGCCAAGACGAATGCCGCTAGTCGGTTCGCAAGTCACCAGTCTCGGTTATTATAATAAGCGAGACAAAAATATCAGATATTCTTAGGGAATCTTGAAAAATCTGTCTGCGTCGCCAGTCTCACTTATTATAATAAGCGAGACTGGCGGAGGTTCGCGCGCGCCGTGTCGCTGGGGGTCGGGATCTCAGGCGGGGGGGATTTCGAGGATGAAGGTACAGCCTTCGCCGGGGGCGGTTTCGACGCGGGCGGTGCCGCGATGGGCCTCGACGATCTGTTGGACGATGGGCAGGCCCAGGCCGCTGCCGCCGGAAGCCCGCGAACGGCTCTTGTCCACGCGGTAGAAGCGTTCGAAAATCCGGCGGGCGTCCTCGGGCTTGAGGCCAGGACCACGGTCGATGACGGCGATTTCCAGATTCCCGCCGTCGAGGACGCGGGCGCGGACCTGGACCGGGCCGACAAGGGCGTAAAGGATGGCGTTCTTGACCAGGTTGACGACGGCGTCTTCGATCAGGCCGGCATTCAGGTTCCAGACGAGGCCGTCGGGAACCTGGGTTTCGATTTCGAGCCCGGCGGGCCGGCTCCATTCGCGGGCGCTGGCCACGGCGCTGGCGAGAACAGAGGCGACGACGGCGGGAGCGCGGGGAATGCCGACGGAATAGGCCTCGTTCTTGAGCCAAGCCAGGCGCAGGAGGTCGTCGATGATGCGGAGGATGCGCTTGGCGTGGTGCTCGATGGTGCGGAGGGACCGGTCGCGGAACCCGGGATCCATCTCGCCGTGGGAGAGCAGGGTTTCGGTGTAGCCCAGGATGAGGGTGAGGGGAGTCTTGAGCTCGTGGGAGACGTTGGTCGCGTAATCCTCGCCGGCGCGCTCGAGCTGATGAAGGCGGGAAACGTCGCGCAAGACCAGCAAGACGGGAGTGCCGCCGCCGCCGGCCGCCGCCCGGAGGGGGATTCCGGCGGCGCTGCAGGGGGTGGCGGCGGTTCGCAGAAGAACATCGGAGGTCCAATAGGCGTTGGCGGTGCGGATGCCGCCGACGAAATTCTCCAAGGCGGCGCCATCGCCGAGATCGGCCAGCCGGCGGCCGGCCAGCGAGTCCGCCGAATGTCCCAGCAGGGCGGCGGCGGCGGCGTTGGCGCGCAGGATGCTGTTGCCGGGATCCAGTAAAAGAATGCCATCCTGCAGGATTTCAATCAGGGCATCGAACGGTTCGCTGGCGCCCGGCGGAATGCGAGAGGCACGGCGCTTGAAGAAGAGCCGGAACACGGGCTCAAGTTTCCTTGAACCGGTAGCCCACGCCGCGGACGGTCTCGACCCAGTCGCCAAGGTTGCCCAGCTTCTTGCGCAGGCTAACCATCTGCACATCCACGATGCGTTCGGTGACGGTGTAGGATTCCCCGCGGACCTGGTCTACGATTTGCCGGCGGGAGAAGGCGCG
>DMJA01000036.1 GCA_003451935.1 Verrucomicrobiota bacterium
GCTACGGCGACGTGGGCAAGGGCTCGTGCCAGTCGCTCAAGGGCCAGTGCGCGCGCGTGATCGTGACCGAGGTCGATCCCATCTGCGCGCTGCAGGCGGCGATCGACGGCTACGAGGTCATGACGATGGACGAGGCCTGCACGCAGGGCGACATCTTCGTGACGACGACCGGTTGCTGCGACGTCATCACCGAGCGGCACATGCTGAAGATGAAGAACCTGGCCATCGTTTGCAACATCGGCCACTTCGACAGCGAGATCCAGACCGCGGCGATGAAGAAATACCGCTGGGAGGAGATCAAGCCGCAGGTGCACCGCATCTGGACCAAGAAGGACAAATCGTTCCTCCTGCTGGCGGAAGGCCGCCTTGTGAACCTCGGCTGCGCCACTGGCCATCCGAGCTTCGTGATGAGCAACAGCTTCTCGAACCAGACCCTCGCGCAGATCGAGCTCTACACCCGCGCGGAGAAGTATCCGGTTGGCGTGTACACGCTGCCGAAGAAACTGGACGAAAAGGTGGCGCGCCTGCACCTCCCGCACCTCGGCGCAAAGCTGGACCGCCTGAGCCGCAAGCAAGCCGCCTATTTGGGCATTCCGGCGGACGGGCCCTACAAGCCCGAGCACTACCGCTACTAACGGCATGAAGATCGCCTTGCAGGGATTGCTCCCCGAGGAGCTGCAAGCTCTCTGCAAGGAAGCCGGCCAGCCCGCCTTCCGGGCGAAGCAGCTTTGGCAATGGCTCCAGGTCCAGGGCGCGACGCGCTGGGACCAGATGGGCAACCTGCCGCGCGCGCTGAAGGACACGCTCGCCGAAACCCACACGCCGGAGCCGGCGAAGATCCGGAAGGAATCCGGCGAGCCCGGCGGCACCCGCAAGTGGCTGGTCGGCCTCGACGACGGCGAAAGCATCGAAACCGTGCTGATTCCTGCGCGCGACCGGAACACGGTGTGCGTTTCGACCCAAGTCGGCTGCAAGATGGGCTGCGCGTTTTGCGCGAGCGCCAAGTGCGGATATGCGCGCAACCTGGCGGCGGGGGAGATCGTCGCGCAGGTGCAGCTCGTCGCGGTGGCGCTGGGCAAGCGGCCCGACAATGTCGTCTACATGGGCATGGGCGAGCCGTTCGACAACTACGACGCGGTGCTCAAGTCCGTGCGCATCCTGAACCATCCCGACGGGCTGAACATCGGTGCGCGGCGCATCACCTTGAGCACGAGCGGAGTGATTCCCGGCATCCGGCGGCTGGCGGGGGAGGGCATCCAGGTGGAGCTGTCTGTTTCGCTGCACGCGCCCAATCCGGAACTGCGCCGGAAGCTGATGCCCATCGAAAACAAATATCCAATGGACGATTTGCTTCGGGAGTGCGCGGACTACACGGCGAAGACCAAGCGGCACATCACCTTCGAATACACGCTGATCCAAGGCGTCAACGATTCCCTGCGCGACGCGGAGGAACTCGCCGGCCGTTTGCGGCGGTTTCCCTGCCGTGTGAACCTGATTCCGCTGAGCCCCGTGGATGAGTTTAAGGGAGATGCGCCGTCGCGCGAGACGATGGATGCCTTCCTGCGCGCCTTGGAGAAGCGCGGGGTGGAGGGGACGTTGCGCGAATCCAAGGGCAAGGGCGTGGATGCCGCCTGCGGGCAGTTGCGCAGGCGCTCGCAGGCCTGACAGGCGCATGGAAGGGGGCACCGGCCCGTTTTCCTTTTGCAGGGGCGGGGGGGCGTGGTATTTTGGGCCATCCATTCAAGAAGGCGGAAGCGGAATGCCGGACAATTTCATCCTGGTCGAGGGGGCGAGGGAACACAACCTCAAGAACATCACCGTGCGGATTCCGCGCGGCAGCCTGTGCGTGGTGACGGGGCTGAGCGGCAGCGGAAAGTCCTCGCTGGCGTTCGACACGCTGTACGCCGAGGGGCAGCGGAAGTACGTGGAGAGCCTGTCGTCCTTCGCGCGGATGTTCCTCGAGCAATTGCAGAAGCCGGACGTGGACCGCATCGAGGGGCTGTCGCCGGCGATCGCGATCGAGCAGCGGTCGGCGGGGTCGAACCCGCGGTCGATCGTGGCGACGACGACGGAGATCCACGACTATCTGCGCCTGCTCTACGCGAGCGTGGGGCACCAGCACTGCCACAAATGCGGCAAGCCCATCGCGCGGCAGAGCGCGGAGGAGATCGTCAACCTGATCTTGAAGAAGCCCGAAGGCACCAAGGTGCAGTTGTTGGCGCCGCTGGTGGAGGGCCGCAAGGGAGAGCACGCGGACACGTTCGATTCGGCGCGCCGGCTGGGGTTCACCCGCGTGCAGATCGACGGGGAAATGTTCGACCTGGAGAAGCCGCCGAAGCTGGACAAGCAGAAGAAGCATTCCATCGCGGTGGTGGTGGACCGGCTGGTGATCAACGACAAGGTGCGGGGGCGGCTGACGGATTCGGTGGAGCTGGCGCTGAAGCAGGGCGAAGGGGTGATGAACGCGCTGTTCCAGGAGCCGGGAAGCGGCGAGGCGTGGACGACGCAGCTGTTCTCGGAGAAGAACGCGTGCGCGGACTGCGGGATCAGCTTCGATGCGCTCTTGGCGCGGAATTTCTCGTTCAACAGCCCGTACGGGGCGTGTCCGGTCTGCGACGGCCTCGGCCAGATGCTGGTGTTCGACGAGGATCTGGTGGTGCCGGACGGAACGAAGTCGATCGATTCGGGCGCCATCGCCGCGTGGCGGCCGGCCGGCCGGCGCGAGGCGATCTATCGCAAGGGGCTGCTGCGGGCGCTGGCGAAGCACTTGGGATTCGATCTCGGCACGCCGTGGGAGGAGCTGCCGGAAAAGATCCGCCAGGTCATTTTGCACGGTTCGGGCGAAGAGGACGTCGAACTCGGATTCTGGATGCGCGGAGCGTGGCGGAAGTACAGCAAGCCGTTCGAAGGCGTGCTGCCGAACCTGCAGCGGCGCTACACGGAGTCGGACAGCGACTACATCAAGCAGAAGCTGTCGGGCTTCATGAGCCGCCTGCCCTGCACGGGCTGCGGCGGGAAGCGCCTGCGCCCGGAGAGCCTCGCCTGCCGCGTGGCGGGCAAGGGAATCATGGACGTAATGGAATTCGCGGCGCGCGACGCGTCCGCGTTTTTCGCGGATATGCCGCTCTCGGAGCAGGAAAACAAGATCGCGGCCGAGATCTTGAAGGAGATCCGCAAGCGGCTGCGCTTCTTGTGCGACGTGGGGCTGGGCTACCTGAATTTGAACCGCGAGAGCGGGACGCTTTCCGGCGGCGAGGCGCAGCGCATCCGGCTGGCGACGCAGGTGGGCGCCGGGCTGGTGGGCGTGCTGTACGTGCTGGACGAGCCGAGCATCGGCCTG
>DMJA01000300.1 GCA_003451935.1 Verrucomicrobiota bacterium
TGGGATAGGCGCAGATGGTGCCGAGGGCGACGAATTTGTTGATCTTGCGAAGGCGGGCTTCCTCAAGGAGGAACAGGCCCATGGCCATGTTCTTGTAGTAGAACTCGCCGGGGTGTTCGCGGTTGGCGCCGATGCCGCCGACGACGGCGGCGAGATGGATGACGAGGTCTGGGCGGAAGTCGTCGTACATGCGCTTGACGTTTTCATGTTCGACGAGGTCATAATCCTCGATCCGGGGGATGAAGATATCCTTGCAGCCGCGGGCCTTGAGGGCGGCGGTGACAAAGCCGCCGAGAAAGCCGGCGCCGCCGGTAACCACGATGCGTTGGTCTGTGAAGTTGGCCATGTCGGATTCTCCTGATCTGGATGGATGGAAAATATCCCCAATCGGGTCGCGGGGCAATGGGAAAGGAGCCGGGCTTCCGAAAAGAAGGATCAATCCGCCGCAGGGCGCGGCACAACCCGGATCGCGTCTACGAAAATGCCGAGGTCGCGGGTATCCCCGTTTTTCAGGAGGTCCCCCGGATTCCATGTGCGGCATAGGAGTTCCAGCTGGTTTTCGCCCGGCCTCACGGCTTCGGGGGGGAACGGGGCGCGAAGGATCCGGTGACCGGGATTTGCGGGATGGGTCTCATCCCGGGCGGAGAGCGGCTGTCCGTTGAAAGAAAGGGCGACGTCCGGGGCCGGAGCCGCGGCGGGGCGGATATCCGCGTATTCGATTTGCAATTCCCTTTCCGTGGTCGAGTGCGCCAGAAAAACATTCACCCGGGCGCGCGGCGCGGTCCAGCGCGCCGTGGATCCATCCGGTGCCTTCTCCCGCGAATAGAATCCTTCGGGGAGGAACGGTGCGTCGGCCGCAGACCCGACATCCAGCGTCCAGGTCTCCGCCGCGCGTGCCGGATGGAGATAGATCCGGTCTAGATCGATGGCGCCTGCCAACTCCGTCCGGGCGGTAGTTTGTTGGCCGTCGTGGGCGAACGAGACGATGACGCTGTGATAGCGGCCATCGTGGGCGATCTTCGATGCCACGGGCTCTCCACCGTTGATGGACATGCCGATCCTTTCCTTGGCGTCCTGGCCCTCTCCGGCGGATTTCACAGAGAATTCGGCAAACACGGTCATGGGTTCGCGCCATGGGAGGGGCAACTCCACGGTGCCCCGTCCTTTGATCCGTCGCGCATGGTGGTTGTGGGCGCGTTCTTGGAAAAACTCCGGGGAGAGTTTGGCTTCGTACGGATTCCGGGACAGTTCGCCAACGTCCAGATCAAGCGGGGCGTCGAGGGGGAGAAGAACAGGGGAGAAGTCCAAAGGCACGGGCTGGTCGGACCGCAGGGAGATGGTCGCGGATACCTGTGCGGCCGGGAGGATTTCGACGAAACTCACGCCGTTCTCCACGCGGTCGAGCACGCGGCTGTCGCCGATCCAGAGCTGGGCGGTGGTGCGCTGCCCGTTTCGCCATAGGTCGCCGGCGTTGATTTGGAGGATGGCCGGGGAGGAAATCGCCACGGTCTGTTTGGTCTCGGTCTGCGACCACGGGAGGATGCGGTAAAGCGTGGCGGGGTTGCCGAAATTGAAGTTTTCGATGCGGTATTCGTCCGCCGGGAAATCCGCGGCGAGTTCGAGATCGTATCGGCGCCGGAGCAGGGCCTCGTCCGGATCCGCCTTGCCTGTCGGCACGGTCTTCATGAAGAAGGTCGGCCGGCCCGATGCGCGGATGGCTTCGAAGGCTTCGATCGCCTGCGCCGGCGATTCCGCGCGGTGCGCACCCAGCGGGGAGGAGGTCCTGTCAGTCAGCGTGCGGATGACGTCGGAGAGCGGGCGTTCGCAGAACACGGCCCCGCCGGGGGGCACGGCCTTTTCCAGGGCTTGGACAAATTGCCGGGCCTGGGGCGCGCGGAAGGGCCGGTCCGCGCCGCCGGCCGCCAGCAGCTTCACGCCCGTGGCCAAACTGAACAGCAGGACGATCCAGCGGAAGACGGGCAGCGTCCACCCCGGGCGTCGCGCGGCTCGCAGAAGGGCCCGTGTCGCGCCGTAGGCGCCAAAGGCGACCAAGGGGGCCCCGCCAAGGACGACCGAAAAGAAATATCGCTTCGAAAACATCCAATAGAAGCCGTAGAACACGGCATAGAGGGCGGAGAGAAGGGCCAGGCAGGGCATGGCGCGATTCCGCTGGTGCAAGGCAAGCGCGAGACCGGAGAGGAGCAGGAGAACCGGAATCCATCCCATGTGTCCGAGGAAATAGGCGCCCGCCTTGGAGACGGTGGCGGGGAAGGCCACGGCATGGAGGCCGGGCAGGAGCGTGTCGCGGCTTGCGCTGTACGGGGAAATGGAGACCTGCTGGCGGAGGACGAATGTTTGGTAGAGCAGGGGCAGCGCTCCGGCCAGAAGCCCGGCGCCAAAGGTGAAGATGGCGCGAACGAGCGACCCGCCGGGGGATTTCCGCTCGTGAAGGAAGCCCAGAATGAACATCGGTCCAAGGGCAAGAAGCGACGGCTCCCGCACACAATACGCCAAGCCGAGAAGAAGCCCGGAAAGCGCGAGGAGGAGTCGGTCGCGCGTCGGCGATGCCGCGTAGCGCATCAGCAGAAGCAGGGACCCGACGAGCAGGACATACGAGAGGGGATCGCGGTAGGGGTTGGTCATGTAGACCAGCAACTCGGGATCAAAACCGAGGACCAGCGCGGCGGCCAGGATGCCGATGGGAGCTCCGGTTCCGGTCGGTTCCGTTTCGCGCGCGGCGGCGGCGGCCAGGCCGCCGATGAGCAGGACCAAGAGGGAGAGTACCGGCAGGTTGGCGAGAAAAACATAGAAGGGACCGGTGATTTTCAGGGCAAGCCAAAGGAAGGCGGGATAGCCGAGCGGCAGATCCGATTTCGCCAGCACGCCCGGGAAGGCCTTGGCCGTGTTGAGCCACGCCATCGGGTCGGAGTACGCCTTGATGTGCCAATTGCGCAGGATGAACACCAGGAAGGCAACGAGCAGGAAAAGGGCCGGGAGGAGGTGATGGAGAAGCGATTGGCCGCGGGAACCAGGCACTCGGGGAGGGGGGGCCTGTTCGGGTATTTCCATGGCAGAAAGAGTGCCCGACGCGGACGGACGGTGTCAAGCGGCACCAGAATCGTTTCGACAATGCCGGTCAGCATCAAGGATTGCGGCGGAAATCGGTTGTGATAGTCTTGCAATCCGCGGCATGAAGATTTCCATCCTCACCCCCAACTACAACGGCGCGCGCTGGCTGGCGCGGTGCATGGACAGCGTGCTTTCGCAGCCACTCGCGCCGGGCGATGAACTGGAATACATCGTGGTGGACGGGGGCAGCACGGACGGCTCGCAAGCCATCGCCGAGGCCCGCCGGGACCGGCTGGCTGCGCTCGTCAGCGAAAAAGACGACGGTCCCGCCGATGCGCTCAACAAGGGGTTCCGGCTGGCCACCGGCGATCTGGTGGGCTGGCTGAATGCCGACGACGTATATCGCCCGGGAGCGCTGGCGGCGGCGATGGCCGCCGCAAAGGATCATCCCAAGGCCTCGTTTTTCTTCGGCAAATGCCGCATCGTGGACGAGGTCGGGAACGAAATCCGCGGATTTCCGACATGGGTGAAGAACGCCTGCTTTCCGTTTTCGTGCCGGTTCCTGATCCAGTGCATCAACTATGTTTCCCAGCCCGCCTCGTGGTTCCGGCGCTCCGCGCTGGAGGCGGCGGGGGGCTTGCGGATGGATTTCAAGGCGGCGTGGGACTACGACCTGACGCTGCGC
>DMJA01000295.1 GCA_003451935.1 Verrucomicrobiota bacterium
GAAGCAGCCCGTGCCGTAGGTGTTCTTGGCCTGACCGGCGGAAAAACAGCCCTGGCCGAACAGCGCCGCCTGCTGATCCCCGGCGATCCCGGCGATCGGCACGCCGTCACCGATGATGTCGGATGCGGTTACTCCGACCACGCCGGCCGAATCCACTACGTTCGGCAGGATGCCGGCCGGAATGTCCAGGACCTTGAGGAGTTCCTCGTCCCAGCGTTTTTCATGGATGTTGTACATGAGGGTGCGCGAGGCGTTGGTGTAGTCGGTGACGTGGCGCCGGCCGCCGGAAAGCTTCCAGATCAGCCAGGCATCGACGGTGCCGCAGAGCAGGTCGCCGCGGCGGGCCGCTTCGCGCGCGCCGGCGACGTGGTCGAGGATCCATTGGATCTTCGTGGCGGAAAAATAGGCGTCGATCACGAGGCCGGTCTTGGCGCGGATGCGGTCGGCGAGACCGCGCTGCTTGAGCGCTTCGCAGCGGTCGGCGGTGCGGCGGCATTGCCAGACGATGGCGTTGTGGATGGGCTTCCCGCTGCGGCGGTCCCAGACGACGGCGGTTTCGCGCTGGTTCGCCACCGCGAGGGCGGCAACGGCGGAGGGCGGACAGTTCGCTTGTTTCAGGACGTCGAGCAGGGCGCTCCGCTGCGACTGCCAGAGGACCTCGGGATCGTGCTCGACCCAGCCCGGCCGCGGATAGATTTGCGGGAACTCCCGCTGGGCGGTCGCGCAGGGCCGGAGGTCCCGGTCGAAGAGCATCGCGCGCGAGCTGGTCGTGCCTTGGTCGAGGGCGAGGATGAATTCCTTCATGTCGGCTCTCCGGCGTCGGGGCGATGCCGCCCCGCACGGAAAGACTATCGGTCCGCGCCGCGCGCAAGGCGAGGAAAATCCGCGCCGCAGGGGCTAGGATTTGCGGACGGGGAAGAGGGCGACGGCGATGAGGAGGGCGCCGGCGAGGAGGGTGGGCAGGCCGGCGGTTTCGCGGAAGATGAGGAGCGAGACGGCGACGGCGAGAGGAATCTTGAGGTTGTTCAGGACAGCGAGCTGGCCGGCGTTGACGAGGCGCGCGCCGCGGTTCCACAGGAAGAAGCAGAGGCCCGAGGCGACGATGCCGAGATAGACGAGGATGGCCCACTGCGCGGGTGTCGGTGCCGGCGGCGTCGCGGCGAGGGCGAGAGGGAGGGCGATGGGCGTCAGCGCGGCGAAGCCGCCGAAATGGAGCCAGAAGAAGACGCGGTGGTCGGGCAAAGGCTTCGCCATGCGGGCCATGACCGAGCGGTAGGCGAGCTGGCCGGCCGCGAAGCAAAGGTTGGAGGCTTGGACGAGGAGAATGCCGTAGAGCGGGGCGGCGGTCTCCATGCTTTGCCACTTGATGAGCCCGGCGCCGGCGACGGCGAGCAGGGCGGCCAGCAGATTCCACGGCTTGAATTTCCGGCCGAACAGGTCGTCCAGTCCGGCGACAAACAGGGGCGTCACGACCGTGAAGAGAGCGACTTCGTGGGACTTGAGGTAGCGGAAGCTGGTCATGTAGGCGAGGTACATGAGGCCAAACTGGACGGCACCGGTGGCGAAGAGGGCGAGGGCGGATTTCCACGGCACGCGGCGGACGAAGGGCAGGAATACGGCGGCGGAGAGACCCAGGCGGATCCACGCCAGCCAGGCCGGCGGCAGCCCGGCGAGCTGATTTCCAATGAGCCCGAACGAAAAGGCCCAGACGAACGATACAAGGACAAGCAGAGTCATAGGTTGAGATGATGGGGTCGGCGGCCAGGGAAAGTCAAAACGGTTTACCAGCCGAACGCAATCTTAATTTGACGGCAGTTGCTTCCGGGTTCAAACTGCGGGTCAGAATCGGAGGTTGTAATAACTTCATGAATGCTTTTCGGGAACGGATCGGGCAATCGGGGAAGTCCGCGTGACTTTCTTCGGCGCAGGGGGGGGGCGCCCTTGGTTTTGGCTTTTGGGGGTATTGCTTTTGCTGTTGGCGTTTATGGTTTGCCACCGCCGTTCCGGCGATTCTTCCCGGCCGCCGATCTCCGGATCGACATCCATCGTGGCGCGCGTGGATGGCGTGGATATCCCGTTGGAGGGCCTGCGGGCAGAGGCGGCCCGCCGGGGACTGGATCCGTCGTCTTCAAAGGATTTGTCGGGACTGCTGGACGAGCGCCTGCATTCCCAACTGGTGCTGTCCGAGGCCCGCCGCACGGGATTCGACCAGACCCCGGCGATGCGGGAGAAATGGGAGCGGTTCGTCGTGGGGCGGTATCTGGAGGAAAAAGAGCAGTCCCTGGCGTCCAATGCGGCGACCGATGCGGAGATCCTCGCGTGGTACCGCAACCATCCGGAGCAGTTCCGTTTTCCGGCGCGGGCGAATCTGGCGATGGTCTACATCCGCGTGCCGTCCAATGCCGATGCCGAGCGGCGCGGGGAGGCCCGGCGTCGCGCCGATGAGCTGCAGGCCCGGGCGGAGGCGGAAGCCGGCCAGACGCGCCACTTCGGGGCCATGGCCATGGAAAACTCCGACGACCAGGCGTCCCGCTACCGGGGCGGAGACCTCGGCTGGCTGACGATGGAGCAAGCCATCGGCGCGTGGGGTCAAGCCGTGGCCGAGGCGGCCTTTTCATTGGCGAGCGTCGGCCAGATCAGCCCCGTGATCGAGACCGCCGATGGATTCTATCTGTTCAGGCTGATCGAGCGCCAAGAGGAAGGCATCCGTCCGTTTGAAGAGGTGCGGGAGCAGGCCGCGGAGCAGATGAAGCGGGAGCGGATGGCGGAAGGCCGCGAAGCCCTGTACGCCGAGCTGCGGTCGCGTTCCTCCGTCGAGATCAACGAGCGGCTGCTGGAGAATTTGCGGAAGTCCGATGCGCCGGCGCGTTCCGAAGAGCCGCCGGGGCTGCCTGCGCAATAAGGGAATGGAGATGGCTATGAAAAAGAAGATTCGCGTCGCCATGGCGTGCGTTGCGGCCGGCTTGGCCGGGGGGGTGCCCGGCAGGGCGCCTGCCCAGGAAATGGTGCAGAGCTTCGTCCTGCAGCCCGGCTGGAACTCCATCTTCCTGGAGGTGCAGCCGACCAATACCGCTCCGGACGCAGTTTTCACCAACGCCGAGATCCGCAGCGTCTGGACCTGGAGCGCGCGGGTGGCCGCGACCACGTTCATCCAGGATCCGACGGAAACCGGCTGGAACACCAGCGAATGGCTCGTGCATTTTCCGCGCGGGGGCACGAACGCCTTCCTCAGCACGCTGTACGGCATCTACGCCCAGCGCGCGTATCTCGTGAAGATCGAGGCGGCGACCAACATCGCGCTGGATGTGACCGGCCGCCCCGAGATGCAAACGCCGGAATGGGCGCCCGACGCCTACAACCTGCGCGGATTCCCGGTGGACGACGACGTGGGCCCGGTTTCCTTCCAGACTTTCTTCCGGCCTTCGCCGGCCCACTGCGACCGCGCGAGCGGGCAGCTGGAGCGCATCTACGAACTCAATGCCGCCGGGCAATGGGTCTTGGCCAACGCGTCGAACGACATGAGCCGGGGCATCGCCTACTGGGTCTATTGCCGCGGGGCCTCCACCTATGCCGCGCCGCTGTTTGCGACGACGAGCACCGGGGACGGCATGGACTTCATGGACAGCAGCCAGTCGAAGGAAATGACGTTTCAGAACCTGACGACAAACGCGGCCGTCTGCCGCATCAAGAACGCGGAGCCGGCGATTCCGCTGGCGTACCGGAGCCTGGCCTCGCTCCAGACGGTCGATGGCTGGTTCGATTTCGGCACGATGCAAGAGCTGGCGCTGGCTCCGGAACAGACGATTCCGCTCCAGTTGATGCTCAAGCCGGATGAGATGGTAGGCGCCCGCCTCCAGAACGTCATGGTCGTGCGGGACGCGGCCACGACCCTGTGGTACGTGCCGGTCAGCGCGGAACGAGCGGCCGAATGAAGCCGGAAACGATCGCAACCCATCGGAAAGCGCGCCGCGCAGGTTGGAGGAATCACATGAAATGGATGCAATGGAGTCTATGTGCCGGGCTGCTCTGGGCCGGCGGGGCCGAGANNCGGGTGGGATCCGCCTCCATCGAAGCCATCTCCGAGCCGCGCTCCAGCCAGCCGGCCACGCCGACGCCGACCGCCACGCCCTTTGAGCTGCGGCTGCTGCTGCACGTGGCGGACGACGGCGCGGCGAGTTTGCTGAACGAGGTCACGATCATGGAGGAGCCCGCCGTATCGGAGACCAACGCGGCCGGCGAAGTCGGCATCGTGCAGCCGAGCCGGCAGGTGCTCGTGACCGATCCGGCGCTGCTGGACGACTTCGAGGGCGTGGGCCTGCGGGACGGCGTGGCGATGGGCCGGCGCATGAGCAGCGCCTTTTTCGAATTTCCCAACCAGCGGCAACTGCCCCTGTCCGGCACGTTCGGGCCCACGGGCGCGCTGGCCGGAACGATTGCGCTGCCGGCCGATTGGCGCACGAATCCGTTCAAGCACAAGTACCATCCCGACCATGACAACCTGAACGCCACGTTCACCGGCTACGCGGCCGAGGCCTACGACGTGACGCGGGCGCTGTCCTTCGCGTTCTCGCCGACCAACCTGGCCGGCGCCACGCCGCCCGACTACGGCTATTCGGCCATGAGCGGCATTTACCAGGAGACCCTCGGCGGCCTCCACAAAAGCAACCTCACGGTGCGCGGCGTGTTCACGCTCAACCGCATCAATCGCGTCGGCGCGTTGAACCGATAACCCGGAAGCAGAGGCAGACCATGATCAAGCACAATCTGGGCAAATGGGTTTTGATCGCCGGCTTGGCGGGCCTGGGCCAGACGGCGCTCGGCGTCAATATCGACTACAAAATCAATGTGACCCGCATTTGGCACGCGGATTGCGGCAACGATTTTTGGTCAAGCGACGAAGAATATCAGACGGAAATCTACGCCAGCGCCGCGCAAATGTCCGGGGGCCAAAGAAGGGAGGTGTCCAGTAGCGGCGATCATGACATTGCGGACTACGAGATCCGCAGCCGCGACAATTCCTCGGAATTCTCCGTAAGCTTCTACATGTGGGCGCGGGAAGAGGACGGTGGCTGGGAAGGTGGCGACGATTGCAAGTGGGAAGGCTGGGTCAAATACAATTTTGATATCCGGCAAGGCCCCCAGAACGCCTGGAGCGGGGATTTCGGGAGGTATGGCAACGGGGATCATGGATTCATGGTCAAGGTCTGGTGGCGCTACGTCAAGCCCAGCGCGCCGGTTCCCTACTATCAGATAGACGTCGGACTGACGTCCTTCACGGCGGGGTGGGAGGGGGCGGCGGATTCGTGGGCCTTGGGATACCGCGTGGACGTGGCGACGGATGCCGCCTTCACCCAGATTCTGCCGAGCTACAACAACGTGGACGCGGGGCCGATGACGACGCTGGCCGTGAGCGGCTTGACGCAAGGGCGGCTCTACTACTACCGGGTCCGCGCCTACAATTACAGCGGGACCAGCCCGAATTCCTCCGTCAAGACTGTCCGGTTGCAAAACGTCGTGCCGACGATCGGCGCGGTCGGCGCCCAAACGACGGCCGAGGGGCGGGGCCTCTCGGTGCCATTCACGGTCGATGATCCGGAAACCGCGGCGGACAGCCTGACGGTCACGGCCACCTCCGGCAACACGACGCTCATTCCGAATGCCAATCTGTTTCCCATGGGCAGCGGGGCCAGTCGGACCGTGCGGATCATGCCGGTCCCCGGCTTGACGGGGACGGCCAACATCACGATCTCGGTGCAGGATGCCGACGGAGGCGTGTCGACGCGGACCTTCGCCGTGGCGGTGAATGCCGCGAACCGCGCGCCGGGCGCGGCCGGCAGCGGGACGGCGCTGGAGTTCGACGGCGTGGATGACTACGTTGAGACGGCGATCACCAATTTGAGCGGAACGGCGCTGACGATCGAATATTGGTTCCGCGGCAGCTCGCTGCAATCCGCCGTCCGCCAACAGAGTGCCGGCGGGTATATCATCGCCGGATGGAACGGCAAGCACATCCTTAACTTCGACGGGGATACAACCAACGGCCTGTCGGTTGGCGCCGCGGCCGTCAACGGGCAGTGGCACCACGTCGCCATGACCTGGACGCAGAACACCGTCAACGGGTTCGCCAGCTATCTGGACGGGCAGCTGGTGGATCGCCGCAACAGCGCGAATGTCCTGATTCCAAACCTGAACGCCAAGCTGCTACTGGGCTCTTACAATGGGTCTTCGGAATTCACTTCGGGCACGCTGGACGAGATTCGCATCTGGAACGTGGCCCGGTCGCAGGCGGAAATCCAGACGAACATGAACCGCCGGTTGGCGGGCACGGAGCCCGGCCTGGCGGCGTGCTACAGTTTCGACGGGGGCTTCGGAGAGACGGCGACCGATTCCTCGGCGAACGCGCGCGCCGGTTCGTTCAGGCCGGAGCACGCCGGGCCGATCTTTGTCCAAGGCGTTCCGCGCGGCATGACGCTGAGCTATCTGGAGGATTCCCCGCTGGCCTTTGCGCTGCCGGGGGCGGACCGCACGGGAACCAACGTCGTCGGGCAGGGGGGGCTGCTGCGCGAGGTGTACCGGGGGAACAACACATCCATCGCGTCGTTGGTTGCGCTGGGGACCTATCCCGCCGAGCCGGCCGGCCGCGAGGCCTGGATGGCGGGCCCGGAAAGTTTCTCCGGCATCGGCGACTACTATGGCCAGCGCTTGCGCGGCTGGATTGTGCCGCCCATGACCGGCAACTACACGTTTTGGATCGCGAGCGACGACGGCGGGGAACTGCGGCTGAGCACGGACGAGTCGCCGGCGAACGCGCAAGTGATCGCCCAAGTCCTTGGATATTCCGCTCCCAATGAATGGACGAAATACCCGACCCAGCGCTCCGCGGCCAAGGCCCTGGTGGCAGGGCGGCGGTACTACATCGAGATTTTACAGGCCGAGGCAGGGGGCGGCGACCATCTGTGCGTGAAATGGGACCGGCCGGACGGCGTCACGGAGCTGCCGATTCCGCCCTGTCGCTTCATTCCCTTCAATCAGGCGGCGGGCAGTTTGACCTACTCGATTGTTTCCCCGCCTGCGCACGGAACGCTTTCCCAGACGGGCGGCGACGTCGTCTTCTATCCGCATCCGGGCTACAGCGGGCAGGACAGCTTCTCCTACCGGGTTTCGGACGGCGCGAACACGTCGGGCGTGGCGACCGTGACGCTCACGGGCCGGAATATCAACGACCGGCCGATTCCGCTGGGCGACACGACGACGATGTACTTCGACGGCAACGACGGCTTGCAGGCCAGCGGCGCCTGGGTCGGCCTGGCGGACAAGTCGTTCACGCTGGAATGCTGGGCGCGCCGGGACAGCGTGAACGGCGGCTATTTGATCACCCAGGGAACGAACGCGACGAATCGCGGCCTGCATTTCGGCTTCCCCGGCGATGCCACGATCCGCTTTGCGTTCTATGGCAACGACCTGAACACGGCGGCGGCCTATACCAACCTCGGCTGGCATCATTATGCGGCGGTCTATGACGCCGCGACCAAGGCGCGCAGGATCTACGTCGATGGCGTGTTGGCCGCGTCCGACGTGGCGGCCGCCAACTACCAGGGCACGGGGCCCCTCCACCTCGCTTCCCGTTTCAGCGCCACCAACTTCTTCGCGGGCAGCCTGAACGAGGTGCGCGTCTGGACGACGGCGCGGTCGGAAGCGGAGATCCGCAACAACATGAACGCGCTGCTGACCGGCACCGAATATGGGCTGGCCTCGTACTACCGGTTCCTCGAAGGCATGGGCCCCGTGGTGCGCGACGCCTGCGCCGGGCAGCGGGATGCCGTGTTCGTGAACGGCCCGCATTGGGAGGACTACTTCCCCACGCGGCCGGCCATCACCAATCGCAGCGCCTACTGGCTCGGCTTCGACGGGCTCGACGATTCCGTGCAGGCGCCATCCTTCACCAACGTGGATCTGTCCGCGGGCTTCACGGTGGAGGCGTGGGTGCTGCGGACGTACAAGAGCGGCGTGGTGGATGCGCCGATCGTGACCCGGTCCTCGACGGCGGGACACTCGGGCGCCGGGGAGTGGGGCCTGTTCTGGGGCTGGGGCAACGACTTGTATTTCACGGCGCAGGGCAAGAGCGTCTTGGCCAGCGCCGACTGCATGGCGTGGCGCCACATTGCGGCCACCCATTCCGCCACGCAGATGGCCCTCTATGTCGATGGCAGCCTCGTGGGCACGGCGGCGGTCACGAACCTGGGCAACTGCAATCTGCCGCTGCAGTTCGGCTCGTCGCCGCGCAGCGTGTCCATGAACGGCTATGTCGGGGAAGTGCGCGTGTGGAACACCGTCCGCTCGCCGGCGCAGGTCGCGGCCAACCGGTTCGGGCATCTGGCGGCGGGCACGCCGAACCTGGTCGCCTGCTACGAGACGGACGAGGGCGAAGGCTATGTCGTCGGGGACACGGGCGCGGGAACGCGACCGGGCACGACCTTCAACGGGTCGGCCTGGCGCCGGATCACCACCAACGAGCCGCCGGATTTCCACACCTTGCCGGTTCCGGAAGACGGGACGCGCGCGCTGTATCTGGGCGGCTTCGACATGGACGGCACCGCGCTCGAAGTTTCGATCGTCCAACAACCGGCGCACGGGACGCTGACCCTCGTCAACGGCGCGTGGGTCTATACGCCCGGGGCCAACTACACCGGAACGGATTCCATCGCGTACAAGGTCAGCGGCGACGGCCAGGAATCGGACGTCATTTGGCTGACCCTGAACGTGGAGGACATCAACGATCCACCCACCATCAGCTCGTTCCTGAACGAAGTGGTGGAGGAAGAGGATCCGCCGGAGCCGATCACGTTCCGGATCAACGACGTGGACAATGATCTGGATTCCCTGACCCTCGCCGCCCAGAGCTCCAATCCGGAACTGGTTCCGGCCGCCAACATCGTCTTTGGCGGCACCGGCTCCAACCGGACCGTCACGATCACGCCGGTGGAGGGCAACATCGGCATCAGCTCGATCCAGATCGCGGTGAGTGACGGCGAGGACACGGCGTCGGCCTCGTTCGACTACCAGGTGCTTTCCCGGCTCGCATACGCGCCCGTGGACATGGGCATGCTGGCCGGCAAGAGCGCGAGCGAGGCCACCTCGGTGAACGAGCAGGGCTGCGGGACGGGGACCTGCGCGCTGAACAACACAGGCCAGTTGTCCCGGGCCATTTTCTACCTGGGCTTCATGGTCCAGTCCAACCTGCAGGCGCTGGGCACCCTTGGCGGCACCACGAGCGAAGCCACCGACATCAACAACAACAATGTCATCGTGGGCTCCTCCACGCTGGCGGACGGGCGGAAGCATGCCTTCCGGCAGGACATGCATGCCCATACCAGCCTGCAGGACGTCGGCGTGCTCGCGGGCGGCACGGAATCGGAGGCCCACGCCATCAACGACGCGGGCACCTTGGTGGGCGGCGGCAACGTGGCCGACGGCCACTACCACGTCATCCGCCAGGCGGCGGGCGGCGTCATCCAGGATCTCGGGGTGCCCGGCGGCTCGACGGACGCGATGGCGCTCGACATCAGCAGCAACGGCACGCTGGTCGGCTCCGCCCTGGTGGGCGGCAGCTACCGGCCGTTCATTTGGACCAATGCCTACGGCTACTTGCCGCTGCCGGCGGGCGTGTCGAACGCCGCCGCCAGTTCGATCAACGGCCAGGGCATCATCGCGGGCGGCGGCTATGCGAATTCCACCAGCAACAACGTGGTGCTGCGCTGGCAGGGAGGGGTCGCCACCAACCTCGGCGACATGCTGGGCGGGCGCGACGCCTATGCCGAGGACATCAACGACTACGGGCAGATCGTCGGCATCGCCCGGACGACCAACGGCGTCTATCACGGCTTCCTCTACGACAACGGCAAGGCCCACGACCTGAACGATCTGCTGCCGCGCGACAGCGGCTGGGTGATCTCCGACGCCCACGAGATCAACAACCAGGGCGTGATCGCCGCCGCGGGCTACTTCGGCGGCCAATACCGGGGCTGCCTGCTCCATCCGGCGACCCAGATCGGGCGGCGCGTGTT
>DMJA01000233.1 GCA_003451935.1 Verrucomicrobiota bacterium
GGCGCGGCGCGGGTTTGACCGCGGCTTTTTTGGCCGGAACTTTGGGAGGAGGGAGAACGGTTGTTTTTTTCGCCGGCTTAGCTGGTTTTTTGGGGGCCAGCTGGGTGGCGACTGCTTTTTTCTTCTTTTTACTTGGCATATGGATGGGAGTCCCCGGTCACTTTCTTTTGCATGCAATTTTACAGCATCAGGCAAATGTTCAAGCCTGTCAAGCAAAAGAACCCCGTTTTTCGCCGGTTTTTCACATTGCCGCCCCCTTCCCCGCCCCGCTATTCTGCCGCCGTGACAAGTTTTCGGCATCGCCTGGCTTTCGCCCTCCTCTGGATCGCGCCCCTTTCGGCCCCGGCGTGGGAGCCCGGGGCCCTACTCATCTGGATCAACGGCGACAAGGGTTACAAGGGCATTGCCGAGACAGGCCGAACGTTCACGAAAAACACCGGCGTGCCCGTTGTGGTGGAACATCCCGAGGGCGCCACGGACAAGTTTTTCCATGCCGCCAAGAGCGGCAAAGGACCAGACATCATGATCTGGGCGCACGACCGCCTTGGCGAATGGGCCGACACCGGCCTGCTGCTGCCCATCGACCCCGACCCGGCCTTCACCCGCCGCATCTTTCCAAAGGCCCTTGAGGCCTTCACCCATCGCGGGCGCCTCTGGGGCTATCCCCTCGCCATGGAATCCACCGGCCTCCTCTACAACAAGGCGCTGATCTCCGAGGAGCAGATCCCCGCGAATCTCACCGACTGCGCGGCGCTGGTTCCAACCCTGCAGGCCAAGGGCGCCGCGCCGATCATGTGGGACTACAACAACGCCTATTTCACTTTCGGCATTCTCGCCTCGGGCGGTGGCTATGTCTTCGGGAAGCGGCCCGACGGATCCTACGACATTGGCGACATCGGCGTGGACCATCCCGCCGCCGTGGCGGCCATGGAGGCCGTCGTCGGCCTCATCCAAGCCAAGGTCCTGCCCTCCAGCCTCTCCTATTCCGTCGCCGAAGCGCAGATGAACCAAGGCAAGCTGGCCATGTTCATTTCGGGGCCCTTCGCCTGGGAAAACCTCAAGAAGAGCGGCATCGATTTCGGCGTGACGACGATCCCCGGCATCCACGGCCAGCCCGGCCGCCCGTTCGTCGGCGTGGTGGGCGCCGTGTTCAACCGCTCGAGCCCCAACCTTGATCTGGCGCAGGAATTCCTCGAACATTATCTCGTCACTCCGACCGGCCTCGACGCGATGGACCGCCATGTGCCGCTCGGCGTGCCCGCGCTCATCGCCTCCTATGAGGCCATGGCCGCCGACCCGCACATCGCCGGCTCGATGAAAAACATCGAGGCCGGACTGCTCATGCCCAACATCCCGCAGATGGGAGTCTTCTGGAGCGCCATGGAATCGGCCCTCTCCACCATTACCTCGCTCCGCGCGACGCCGCAGGAAGCCCTCGACAACGCCCGCCAGCGCATGGAGCGCAAGCCCCGATGATCGCACGCGCCTTCAGCCGGATCCTGTGGGCCATCGCGCTGGGCGGCGCGCTGTTTCTTTCCGCGCGGATGGTTCTCTCGGGGGCCTGGGTTCTCGGCGCGGCGATGGGGGCGGCGGCGGCTTTCGTGGCCTGGGTCTACACCTCGTCAAGAGCCCGCGCTTCGCGCTACCTCCTGCCCGGCCTCGCCACGTTCGCCGTTTTTGTGCTGATGCCCCTGCTCTACACCGTCTATATCGCCTTCACCAATTTCAGCGGCGAACATCTGCTCTCGCAGGACCGCGTCCGCGCCTGGTTCGCACAGGATGAGTATGCGCCCGACGATACGCGATACGCCTTCCGCCTCCACCCCGCCGCCCAGCCCGGCCAATACCAGATCGTCGTCCCGATGGGCGAAGGCGACATGGGCAAGAAACTGTTGATCTCGCGGCCGTTCACAACCAACGAGGCGGCGGCCGGAAAGCCCGTCCTCCTTGGACTCAACATTGTCGCGCCGCAAGCCAGCCCGCTGGGTATCCGCGAAGTCATCGCCGCGCGTCCGTGGCTAAACCGCGCGCGCTTCACCCCGCCGGGCGCGGCCGTCCCGCTGCGACTGGTCGGCCTGCGCGCCCTCGGCACCCGCCTGCCGTTGTGGAATGAAAACGGAGATTCGCTCGTCCACGCCCTCACGGGCCAGATCCTCGTCCCCGATCCGAAGCGCGGGAATTACGTCGACAAGAAGACCGGTGAGCCCGTTGGCCCAGGGTGGCGCGTCTGGATCGGCACCGAAAATTTCCGCCAGATATTCACCGATCCCGCCCTCCGCGCGCCATTCCTGAAAATCTTCGGCTGGAATGTGGTGTTCGCATTTCTGTCCGTCGCCATTACCTTCGCCATCGGGGTACTGCTGGCGAGCCTGCTCCAATGGAAGGCCCTGCGCGGGCGCGCCATCTACCGCACGCTGCTCATTCTGCCCTACGCCATCCCGGCCTTCATCCCCATCCTGGTCTTCCGCGGACTCTTTAACGAAGGCTATGGCGAGATCAACGTCGTCCTCTCCCAGCTCTTTGGCATCGCCCCAAAATGGTTCACGGATCCGTGGCTCGCGCGGGCGATGATCCTGATCGTGAACGCGTGGCTGGGCTATCCCTACATGATGATCATTTCCTCCGGCATGCTGCAGGCCGTGCCCGACGAGCTCTACGAAGCCACCGCCATGGACGGCGCCGGGCCGTGGACCAATTTCACGAAGGTCACGCTGCCGCAGATCTTCCCGCCCCTCTTCCCGCTGCTGATCGCGAGCTTCGCCTTCAACTTCAACAACTTCTCACTCATCTACCTGCTCACCGGCGGCAAGCCCGACATCGTCGGCTCCGCCACCGTCGCGGGCACCACGGATCTGCTCGTCTCCTACACGTTCCGGATGGCCTTCAAGGATTCCTCGGCGCGCTTTGGATTCGCTTCGGCCGTCGCCACGCTGCTCTTCATCGTCGTCGCCATCCTCGCCTGGCAGCAGCTCCGGTTCAGCCGCCGACAGCCTGCCCCCGCCGCGAAAGGAGGCTCCCGTGGTTGAAGGCAAGGCCTATCGCGGGCGGCTTGTCCTCGCCCATGCCGTGCTCGTCGGTTTTATCGCCCTTGTGATGGTGCCGCTGTTCATGGTCGTGTCGATTTCCTTCCGCGAGGGAAACTTCGCAACCGGCGGAATTTTTCCGACGCCCGAAACCTTCAGCCTCGATCATTGGCGCATGGTCCTCGGCCTGCCCGTCCCGCAAGCCGACGGCACTTGGGAGGAACCCTCCGTCTCCGTCCTGCGCTGGTTCTGGAATTCCATCAAGATCTCCGCCGTCAGCGCCTTCCTGATCCTCGCCCTCTCCTCCACCTGCGCCTACGCCTTCGCCCGCATGCGCTTCCGCGGCCGCGACAGGATCCTCGGCGGCTTGCTGATCCTGCAGATGTTCCCGATGGTCCTCGCGCTCATCGCCATCTATTCCATTCTCGAAGCCGCCGGCCGCTGGGTGCCCGCCCTCGGCCTCGACACGCATCCCGGCCTGATCCTCGCCTACCTCGGCGGCATCGCCACGCACATCTGGATGATCAAGGGCTACTTCGACTCCCTGCCTGTCTCGCTCGAGGAATCCGCGATGATCGACGGCGCGACCCCGTGGCAGACCTTCTGGCGCATCATGCTGCCGACCTCGATGCCCATCTTTGCCATCGTCTTCATCCTCGCCTTCATCGGCCTCGTCGGCGAATACCCCCTTGCCAGCGTCGTGCTGCAGCGCACCGACCAGTGGACCCTTGCCGTCGGCGCCAACAGCTTCCTCTACGAGCAGAACTATCTCTGGGGCGACTTTGCCGCCACCGCCGTGCTCTCCGGCCTGCCGATCACGATCCTCTTCCTCGCCTGCCAGAAACTGCTCGTCTCCGGCCTCACCTCCGGCGGAGTCAAGGAATGAGCGAAATCTGGCCGACCTTCCTGCACGGACTTTCTGTCGCCGGCGAATTTCTTGCTTGGACCGCGTGCATCCTCCTCTGCCTCGGGGGGCTCGTCCTGTCCGCGTTCTCGCTCTCCGGCACCTGGCTCGTCGGCCTCGCCGCCCTCGGCGCCGCCTTCCTGGTCGGCCCGGGCGAATTTCCCGAATGGCCCGCTTTGGTCGGCATGTTCGCCGTCTGCGCCAGCGTGGACATCGTCGAATGGTTCGCCGCCAGCTGGGGCGTGCGGCGGCGCGGCGGCTCCAGCGCCGCCGGCTGGATGGCGCTGCTCGGCAGCATCGGCGGCGCGATCCTGGGGGGCATGGTCGTTCCCATCCTCGGCAGCCTAGTCGGCATGATGGCCGGCAGCTTCGCGCTCGTCTACTGGACGGAAAGGCGGCGCCTGTTGAAATCCGACCACGCCGCGCACATCGCCACCGGCGCCGTCCTTGCGGGCATCTCCGTCCTCTTCCTCAAGGTCGCCACCACCGCCGGCCTCGTCCTTTGGCTCGCCATCGGTCTTCTCATTTGATCTTCAATCCCGTTCTTCCGCCGCCCCGACCCCCGCAATTCGAGTCTCACTTATTATAATAACCGAGACTGATATCGACGAGTTTCTTTGGAATTCAAAGCGGTTTTCCCCAACACGCGAGTCTCGGATATTATAATATGTGAGACTGATATTTCTGGCAAGCATGCGAATGACGGGTTTGCGTCAACACCCGTGGTTTGGTGGAGCGGTTGACGCTTTTTACATCCATTTCGTTGACCCCGCCCCGTTCAACCGATACCTTCCCCCCTACCGCGCGCGACATTCGATGAACATTCCCCGAATAAACCGACTGGTCTACGCCTTGGCGTTTTTCCTCCCCGTCACCGCTTTTGGCGCGGATATTCTGACTGCGGATTTCGCCACGCTGACGGACACCGTTTTACCCGCCGGCTGGTCCTCCAGCAAGTCGTCCGATCTGGATTACACGAGCGAGCCCTATGCCGGAACCGCCCCGCCGGCCTTCAAGTTCTCGGCCACTGGAAATACCCTCACAAGTCCTGCCTTCGCCACGGGTGCAGCCAATCTCCAGTTCTGGGCCTATGGCAACGCCGGCTCCGGCAGCACCCTCGCCGTCGAAGGCCTCGTTGGTGCCGTTTGGACGCTGATGGATACCGTCAGCATCGCCCAAAACGATGGCACCTACAACGTGGCGCTGCCTTCTTCGACCACCCAACTCCGCTTCATCTTCACGAAGGTCGTCAACTGCGCCTTCGACGATGTCGTGGTCCAAGGCGCGGGCGAGGATCCCAATCTTTCCGTCCCCTCCACCCTCGCGTTTGGCACGATCGCTCCCGGCGCCGCGGCCGCCCAGACGCTCGGCCTCGTGAATTCCGGCGCTTCGAACACCCTGCACCTGACTTCCCTTTCCCCCGCCAGCGGCGACACCGCCAAATTTTCCGTCGGGTCCATTCCCGCCTCGATCGCGCCCGGGATATCGACCAACATCCGCGTGGTCTATTCTCCCGGCGCCGTTTCCGGCGTCTCCCACTCCGCCATTTTCAACCTCATCACCGACGATCCCACCACGCCTACGAGTCCGATCACGTTCTCCGGCTCGACCGTCGGCGCGTCGCTCACCGTCTCGAACATCCAGTACAGCGTGGCCGGCCCCTCCCCCCAAGTCGGAAACCGCGTCACCGTCTCCGGCATCGCCACCTACGCGGATCCCTCCGGCTACGCGATCTCCGATGCCGCCGGCGGTTCGTGGAGCGGCATCTACGTGACCGACCTGAACCACCGGCCAGACCCCGGCGACCAGATCCGCCTGAACGCCCTCGTGCAGGAATCCGGAGCGATGACCGTGCTGACCGCCGTCTCGAACTACGTCGTCCTCGCCACGAACCAAGCCGTGCCGATGACCGCCATCCGCGGCAACCAGCTCGCCACCGAGGCCTACGAAGGCGTTCTCGTCCGCATCACCAATACAGTTGTCCAAAACACCAACTACACCAATGGCCGCACCTACTGGCAAGTCGGCGATGGATCCGCCTCCTTCCTTGTCGGCACCCGCGCCCCCTATCGCTACATCTGGACCAACAACGCCCGGCTGACGGCCATCCAGGGCCTCGCCTTCACCAATTTCATTTCGCCGCGCTTCGACGCCGATTTCGTCGGCCGCCCTGTCTTCGAATACGCCCTGCGCGGCCTCGTCATGACCCCCGACGGCCCCCGCACCAACTGGACCGTCCACGTGCGCGATGACGTCATCGTCGCCCTCACCAACGTGGCCATCGCCGGCATCACCAACGTCGCGACCGGCGGAATCATCTATCCCGGCCTGATGGACGTCCACAACCACCCCGCCTACAATTCGTTCCCCACGCTGATGTTCAACAACTTCCCCTACGGCCACCGCGACGAATGGGGCGAGTTCGACACCGAATACGACGCCTGGAAAACCGTGCGCACCTCCCTGCGCAGCGCCTCCGGCGACAGCACCAACGACGGCATCACCAAGTACGGCGAAATCCTCGAACTCATCGCCGGCTGCATCGCCATCCAGGGCCAAAGCAATTCGGACACGGAACACACCCATCCCGACGTTATCCTCTACAACGTCGAGCAATTCCCCGCGCGAACCTGGAACGACATCTTCCCGTGGACCAGCACGGCTTCCGAGCGCACCAACCTCCTCGCCAAGATCGAAGGCGGCGCCGTCAATGCCAGCATCATCCATTTGTGCGAAGGCACCGACACCGTCGCCCGCGCCCAATTCGCCACCTGGCGCGACTGGGGCATGCTCGACCAGACCACCGCCATCATCCACGGCGCGGCCCTCCAGCCCGCCGATTTCGCCCAAATGGCCACCGCCGGCGCCAAGCTCATCTGGTCGCCCATGTCGAACATGAAGCTCTATGCCGGCACCGCCAACATCAAGTCCGCCAAGTCCGCCGGCGTGACCGTCGCCATCTCCCCCGACTGGACGCCCAGCGGCTGCTACAACATCCTCGAGGAGCTCGGCTACGCCTGGCAATTGAACACGACGATCTTCTCCAACGCCTACACCGCGCGCGAAATGTGCGACATGGTCACGATCAACGGCGCCAAGTGCGCCGGCCTCGACGGCCATTACGGCAAGATCGCCGTCGGCTACAACGCCGGGATCGCCGTCATCGAAGGCGACGCGGCCGACCCCTACATGGCCCTCATCCGCGCCCGCCCGCCCCAAGTCCTGCTCACCATCGTCGATGGCACCCCCCGCTACGGCGAACCGTCCCTCATGTCCGCCCTCGGCATCGCCGGCGAAAGCGTCACCGTCCGCGGCCGGGCCAAGAAACTCAATATCGCCGTCGTCCATCCCTTCCTCGAGTACAGCCAGCACACCTTCGCCACCATCCGGGCCAACCTTGTCGCCGCCCATTCCACCCTGGCGCCCACCGGCGAACTCGACCGCGACGAACTCCAGTTCCTCGACCTCGCCCTCCTCCAAAGCAACCACGTCGACGATATCGCGCCCTTCCGCGCCGACAGTCCGCTCTCCTCCGCCCCCTCCACCACCGTCACCAACGAAGTGGGCGGCAACCTCTCCCTCGCCTTCCGGTACCAGGACTTCTGGGACAACGACACGTTCCTCACCAACCTGACCCACACCATTTCCATCGCCCCCGCGCGCTACTCGAACCTGATCGTCCAGACCATCGCCACCAACCGCCCCAACACCATCGCCAACCAGACCGTCCCCTTCACCGTCGGCTTCCAGGACATGCATACCAACTACGTCTTCGTCTTCGAGACCCGCGACGCCCAAGGCAACGTCCGCACCACCGTCTCGACCAATGCCTTCAAAGTCAAACCCTACGCCGGCGGCGATACCGACCGCGACGGCCTGCCCAACGAGTGGGAGATCGCCTACTTCGGCAACTTCTCGAATGCCGTCGCCTTCGCCAATGGCGACACCGACTGGATGAACAATTTGGAGGAATACATCGCCGATACGGTGCCCACAAATGCCGGGTCCTTCCTCTCCGAAGGGATCGATGTGGTTGTTGCCGCAAGCAACGGCGTGTTGGAAATCCAGTCCCCGGTTCCGACCTCGGCCGGACGAGTCTATGACGTGTGGCGGACCACCAATCTCCTCGGCAACATCGTTTGGACGCAAATGAATCTGAACGTCCGTGGCAGCGCCGCCGGCACGGCTGTCGTCCTTCGCGTCACCAACACCCTCCCCTTCGCCACCTATCGCACCGGCGTCAAGTTGCAGCCCTAGGCCCTCTGAAAAATCGAGGGAATCGTTGAAAAAACGCTTGCACAGGTAAAGCGTTTCGGCGTAGGGTCTTTTCAAATTCCGGCAGGCGCGCGTCTCCGGGTGGAATTCCTTGGCAACTCACAGTACGGTTGGTCACAATGAACACAGCACGCCGATTCCTTTCCTGGCCCCTTTGGGGCGTCGCCACCTGCGCCCTGCTCGCCGGGCAACCCTTGGACGCACAAGCGGCCAACGTGCGCGTGTCGCGCTTCTGGCACAACCACCAGCCCATCTACTGGCCGGAGTGGAACAACAACATCGGCGAGAACAACCGCGTGCAGTTCGCGCAGGACTCCATCGTCCTCAAGCCCTCGCAATACTACGACACGACCTCGCAGCACCCCGACAACAACCTGACCGACATTTTCGGGACCAGCGATCGCGTGAACGCCTACCAGAGCGGCCCTCGCAATTCGCTGGCGTTGCTTTCCTCCAGCGCCGGCTATGCCATCAGCTATTCGGGCTCGTTGATCGAGAACGTGCGCAGCCTGGGCCGCGCAAACAATCTGGGCTACGGCTCCGGCTGGTACGATGGATACCGGGAAGCGACGACCTGGACCACGCCCAGCGGCGGCCCTCGCATGGATATGGTCGGCTTCACCTACCATCACTCGCTCGGGCCCGTCCTGCCCAAGGCGGTTTTCCGGAAGGAAATCCAGATTTTCAAACAGGCCTGGTGGAAAGCTTGGAACAAGAATAGCGATTTATCCGACCACTCCAAGGGGTTCTTCCCCACCGAAATGGCCTTCACCACCGAAATGATCGACGTGCTGCGCGACGAGGGCTACGAGTGGGTCATCGTGGCCAGCCACCATTTGTCGCGCACTTGCCCGACTTACCTCCAACAGGGCACACCCGAGAGCAACTACGGCATCAATTCCAGTCCCCCCAACAAGGCCGACCAGCTCGGGCCTTCGCCCACCACCGGTTGGTGGTATGGATCGCCCAACCCCGGCAATGCCGCCTGGAACGTCTCTCCCTTCGCCTACCAGCTCCACAAGGTGAAATACGTCAATCCATCGAACGGCGCCGAGAAAACCATGATTGCCGTTCCGTCCGACGACGTGCTGAGCTACAAGGCCGGCTATTCCGGCGCGGAAATCGGCATGGTCAGCGGCAACATCGCCCCCTATGCCACCGATGCGAGCAACCCGGCCATTGTTCTGCCCGCCACCGACGGCGACAACGCATGGGGTGGCGGCTCCAGCTCCTGGATGGAATCCACCCCCTCCTTTTTCAGCGCATGCGACAGCGCCGGCTACGGGCCGACCTCCATCCAGGATTTCGTAAACCAGTTTGGAGGGAACGCCACCACCGCCCACATCGAGGATGGCGCATGGATTTTCCCCGAGATGTGCTACGGTTCGCCGTAC
>DMJA01000239.1 GCA_003451935.1 Verrucomicrobiota bacterium
CCCCTGGACCGTCGAGCGGCTGACCCCTCCCCCCCCGACCGAGGACGCGGAATGAAAACCGTCCGCATTCATCTCGACGCCCACGCGCACATCTATCCCTTCCACGATGTCCCGCGCCTGCTGCTGGCCACCCTCGACCGCATGCCCCGCGTCGCGCCGACCGACTTGCGCGTGCTCTGCCTCGCCGAGCGCGCTGATTGCTCCTTCTTCCAAGCCCTCGCGCAGGATGAAATCCGGCTGCCCGGCGACCGCTGGCGCATCGCCGCGTGGGATCCCGCCGGCGGCGTCAAGATCCGCCACCTGCCGGACCACCGCGACCTCTGGATCCTCGCCGGACGGCAGATTGTCGCCGCCGAACGCATCGAAGTCTGCGCCCTGTTCAGCGACGACCCCATCGCCGACGGCCAGCCCGCGCGCGACATCATCCGCACCATCCTCGCACACGGGGGCCTGCCCGCGCTGGACTGGGCCCCCGGCAAATGGCTTTTCGGGCGTGGCCAGCTCGTGCGCGCGCTGGTCCAGGAATTTCCAGCGGGCCAACTGGTGCTGGTGGACACATCCCTGCGCCCGCGCGGCTGGCCGGCCCCGCGCCTCTACCGCACCGCGCGCCAGCAGGGCCGCGCGGTCCTCGCCGGCTCCGATCCCCTCCCCTTCGCCGGAGAAGAAGACTACGCCGGCTCCTACCACGTGTCGCTTTCGATCCCCCCCTTGGCCGATGAAGCCCGGCTGGTCGCCCCGCTCAAGGCGGCGCTGGCCTCCGGTTCTTCCTCCATCGAATTCGGTGGCCATCGCGACGGCCTGTTTTACGTCCTCCGCCGCCTGCGGCAAAACGCAAACGCCAAGGCCCGGCCCGCCCCCTGATCGGTTTTCCACGGTGTGGAAACCTCCCCCGACGCGCCCCGCCCCCTATCCCGCCGCGGTGCCGATCTTGGAACCCAGCGCAGCCTCGGCGATGCTGCGACCGTCGCGCAGGCGCGGCGTGACGCGCGGCACCCACATCATCCGCCGCTTGGCCCGCAGCACCATGTGGTGGTCCGGCAGGAAGAAGAAGACCGCATCGAGGAATTCCGCCAGCCAAAAGACCGGAGTGAAGGCCGCAAAGACGGCCGCCGCGCGCTTCAGCCGCCGCGCATCCAAGGCCGCCGGCTCGCAGGACGACGGAATCAGCCCCGCAAACAACTCCGCCAGCAGATTCGCGAATTCCGTGAAGAACCGTCCGAAGCCCGCGGTCTCCTGCACATCGAACCCGTCCTTCAGCACATCGAACAATTCGGCCGGCGTAAAGCCCGGATGCACCATCGGGCGCGTCGGATCCGTCAAGCCCGACAACTTGCGGAAAAGGCCCACCAGCGTGCGGCGCTTGCGCCGCACATGCAGGATCAGCCGCGTCTTGGAGCGCATCGCCCGGTGCAGTTCCACCATCAATTCTTCGGGCTTCTCGACATACTCCAGCATGCCGCTGGCCACGATGGCGTCGAACGCGCCCTCCTCAAAGGGCAGGCGGGGCAGTTGCCCCAGGTGAATGCGGTCGAGGCCCGCCTCCGCCAGCAGCTCCGCCTGCGTTTCCGAAACCGCCAAGCTGCTCCAGACGGCCCCCCCGCCGCCACCGGCGTTCCGCATCGCGACGCTGACCGCGTCATCCGCCGACATCTCCAGCACCTGCTGCCCGCTGATCTTGTCCAGGAGGCGCATCGTGCGCGCCAGCAGCTTCCGGCGCAGCGGCGAACGAAGGAATATCTTCATCCGCAACTGGAGGGTTTCCGGCGAAATCGGCTTGGGGGATTCGTCGCTCATTTCGGCCCGGAATATGCCAGCTCCCTCCCGCCTTGTCCAGCCCCGAGCCCGGCGAATCGCCGCCGGGTTGGGTTCAACTTCGGCCTTGTTTTCCCCGGGTCCTTCCCCCATCCTTTTTCCATCATACTGGAGCCTCCATGATTCTCCGCCACCTGCTGCTGCCCGACATCCTGGACCTGGTCGAATCCGGACGTCTCAACGACGTCCGCGAGTTTCTGGCCATGCAACCGGCCCCCGAAATCGCCGAGCTGCTCACCGCGCTTGAGGACAAGGATCGCGTCCTTCTGTTCCGCCTCCTGCCCCGCCACCTGGCCGACGAGGTCTTCTCCCTGCTCGATCTCCCCTACCAGGACCTGCTGCTCAAGAACATGGCCCAGGAGGAAGTCCGGCAAGTCATCTCCGGCCTTTCTCCCGATGATCGGACCCCGCTGTTCGAGGAGCTGCCCGCCCGCGTCACCAAGAGCCTCCTCGGACTCCTGAACGACCAGGACCGCAAGCAGACCCTCACCCTCCTGAGCTATCCCGAAGGCAGCGTCGGCCGCCTCATGACCGACCGCTACGTCGAGGTCGAGCCCGAGTGGACCGTCGCCCAGTCCATGGAGCATCTGCGAAAAGCCGGAATCGATTCCGAAACTCTCGCAATGGTGTACATCACCGACGAGAAGGGGCGGCTGGCCGACGATCTGCGGCTGCGCAAGCTGATCATCGCGGACCCTTCCACGCGCGTCGCCGACCTCCTCGACGGGCACTATGCCTGCCTCCACTCCCTCCAGCCCCGCGAAGAAGCCGTCCAGGTCTTCCGGAAATACGACCTCTACGCGCTGCCCGTCGTGGATTCCGACGGCATCCTGCTCGGCATCGTGACGGTGGACGACATCCTCGACGTCGCCGAAGCGGAGGCCACCGAAGACTTCCACAAGTTGGCCACCGTGCGCCCCCTGCAGGTCAGCCTCAAGGACGCCACCCTCGGCCTCCTCTTCCGCAAGCGCATCGGCTGGCTCCTCGGCCTGGTGCTGGTCAACATCTTCACGGGCATGGGCATCAAGATGTTCGAGGACACCATCGTCGCCGTCGCCGCCCTGGTCGCGCTCATGCCGCTGCTGATCGGCAGCGGTGGAAACGCCGGCGCCCAGGCCGCCACCCTCGTCGTCCGCGCCATCGCCACCGGCGAAATCGGCTCCAGTGATTGGAAGAAGCTCTTCCTGCGCGAAATCGGCGTCAGCACCTGCATCGGCTTGGCCATGGCCGGCGCCGCCTTCTTCCTCGGCTGGATGCTGGGCGACCTGCGGGTCGCCATTGTCGTAGCCATCAGCATGGTCACCGTGGTGATCGCCGGCAGCCTGATGGGCACCGTCCTGCCGATGGTCCTCAACCGGCTCAAGCTCGATCCCGCCACGGCCAGCGTGCCGTTGATCACGTCCATGGCCGACATCCTCGGCGTGCTCATCTACTTTTCCATCGCCAACGTCGTCCTGTCCTTCTTGAAAGCCCCTCCCGGCTGAAGTCGGCCGCACCGGAACGGTCCGTTTTCCCGTCCGCTTTTCCTTGCCACCATCCACGTCGGAGTGCATCATTCCACGCATATTTCCCGTTGGGGGAGCGCGCTCGGCGTGTGCGTTCCCGCGGAGAATCCAATATGATCCGGACATTCGTTTTCAGCCAAGGCAAGTTGATCAACCGGGATCTCTCCCCGGATCTCCTGCACGTCATCCTCTACGACGACGATGTCCAACTCTGGGTGGACATGGAGAACAGCACGCCGGAAGAGAACAAGTCCGTCCTCGAAACGGTCTTCAACTTCCATCCGCTGGCCATCGAGGACTGCGTGGCCATCACCGAGCGCCCGAAGATCGACGACTACGAAAACTACATCTTCTTCGTCGTCCACGCCGTGGACTACATCAACAGCCTCCATGTCTTCCAGACCACCGAGCTCAACGTCTTCGTCGGCAAAAACTACCTCGTCACCTTCCACAACGACCCCCTCCGCAGCATCAACGCCACCTGCGAGCGCATCCAGAAAAAGGGGCATGCGCTCCCCCGGTGGGCCGATTTGCTCGCCTACCAGATCCTCGACCTCCTCCTGGACAATTACCAGCCCGCCCTCGACGAGCTCTCCACCGAGCTGGCCGCGCTCGAACACCGCGTGCTGATCGGCGAGACGCACGACGTCGTCGCCGAGGTCGTCAACCTCCAGACCGAAGTGCAGCGCCTGCGCCAAATCATGAGCCCCCAGCGCGACGTCATCGCGCGCATGATCCATGGTGAATTCCCCAAGGTCATCCGCGCCCACCTGATCCCCTACCTTCGCGACCTGCAGGACAACCTCTCCCGCATCAGCGACTTGGCCGACACCTATCGCGAAACCCTTGGCAGCACGCTGCAGATCCACCTCAACCTGCAGCAGATGCAGATCAACCGCGTCATCAAGGTCCTCACCATTCTGGCCACGCTCTCGATGCCGATCCTGCTCGTCACCAGCTTCTACGGCATGAACATCCGCCACATGCCCAACACGGAATGGCCGTCCTGGCCTTTTGCCTATGCGTATATTCTGGGCCTCAACGCCCTTCTCATTGGCATCCTCTACTGGTTTATGAAACGCCACAAGTGGTTATGAACCCAAACCGGAGCCGCCCATGAACCCCCTTCGCCTGTTTGCTTCCGTCGTCCTGCTGGCTGTCCTGGGCCATTCCACCGCCTCCGCCC
>DMJA01000240.1 GCA_003451935.1 Verrucomicrobiota bacterium
ACAGGTCGTGGCACGAGGCCACCAGGCCGCTCATAATCGCCTGATGCAGCGCCTTGTAGCGGGCCAGTGCCGAGCTGACATCTACCTGGGGCACCTTGCTGCCGGTGTAGCCCTGCATGGCCAGATACTCCGAGCCACCCAGTTCGTCCTTGGTGTCGCCCAGCAGGCAGATGATGTCGCCCGGTCGTTTGAAGTCCATGGTGACGGCGCAGCGCGCATCGGGGATGGTGCCGATCACCGAGAACAGCAGGGTGGGCGGGATCGAGATCTTGGTGGTGCCGTCGTAGAAGTCGTTCTTCATCGAGTCTTTGCCGGAGATCAGCGGCAGGTTGAGCGGCACGCAGTAGTCCAACAGCGCCTGGTTGGCCCGTACCAGCTGGGCCATCTTGTAGGGGCCGTCCGGGGTCTTGTCCGACAGCACCGGGTCGCACCAGCAGAAGTTGTCCAGGCCGGCCCAGTGCTCCGGGTTGCCGCCCACGGCCACGTAGTTGCGCAGCGCCTCGTCAATGGCGTTGGCGGCCATATGGTAGGCGTCGATGTCGGAGTAGCGCGGGCAGATACCGTGGGAGACCACCACACCCTTGAAGGAATCAAGGATCGGGCGCACCACCGCCGCATCGGAGGGGCCGACGTTGGTCACCCCGCTGAACGGCTTGACCACCGAGCCGCCCTGCACCTCATGGTCGTAGCGCCGCACCACCGATTCCTTGGAACAGATGTTGAGGCGTCCCATCAGCTCCAGCAGGTCAAGGGTCCAGTCGTCCTTGTCCTGGGCCGGGGCCTCCGGGTTGACCGGCGGTTGCCACTTGGCCGGAATCTGCATCGGCGGCAACCCCTCGTGCATGAAGGCCATCGGCAGCCAGGCCACGGTCTTGTCGCCGTACTGGATATGGAAGATGCCGCTGTCGGTGAACTCGCCCAGTACGGTGGCCTCGCAACCGAAACGTGTTGCCATGGCCATGAACTCGTCCAGCTTCTCCGGCGGCACGGCCAGTGACATCCGCTCCTGGGCCTCGGAGATCAGGATCTCCCACGGATCGAGGCCGGGGTATTTCAGGGGGGCCTTGGCCAGGTCCATCCGGCAGCCGTTGCACTCGCCGGACATCTCGCCGATGGAGGAGGAGAGGCCGCCGGCGCCGTTGTCGGTGATGAAACGGTACAGCCCCTTGTCGCGGGCCCGGATCAGGAAGTCGAACATCCGCTTCTGGGTGATCGGGTCGCCGATCTGTACCGCCGTAGCGGGAGAGCCTTCGTGCAATTCTTCGGAGGAAAAGGTTGCGCCGTGGATGCCGTCTTTGCCGATGCGGCCGCCGATCATCATGATGCGGTCGCCAACCTTGGCCAGCTTGACGTGTCCGGGCTGCCCGTGAATTTCTGCCGGCATCAGGGCTGCGGTGCCGCAATAGACCAGCGGCTTGCCCGCGTAGCGCGGATCGAACACGATCGCGCCGTTGATCGTCGGGATGCCCGACTTGTTGCCGCCCTCCTCGATGCCCTGGCGCACGCCCGCGAACACGCGGCGCGGATGCAGCTGGCCCGGCAGCAGCGGCTCGGTATAGGACGGCGAGCCGAAGCAGAGCACGTCGGTGTTGAATAGCAGCGCCGCCCCGCCCCGCCCCGTGCCGAGCGGGTCGCGGTTGTTGCCCAGGATGCCCGTGATGGCGCCGCCGAACGGATCCAGCGCGGACGGCGAATTGTGCGTTTCCACCTTGAAGACGAACAGGCGGTCCCGGTCCACGCGCACGACGCCCGCGTTGTCGGAAAAGACCTTCACCAGCCAGTTGTTGCCCGCCGCCTCCAGGCGCCGCGCGATCTCCTCCGTGCTGGCGCGGATGTAGGTCTTGAAAAGCGAGTCGATCGTCTCCTCGCGCCCCGTTTCCTTGTCCACGTAGCGGATGAGGGCGTTGAATTCCTTGTGCTTGCAGTGCTCGGACCAGGTCTGCGCCAGGATTTCGAGCTCGCCGTCCGTCGGCGCCACCGGCAAGCCGACTTCGGCGCGCCGGGCTTGGACGTTCGGATCGCGGAAATAGGCCTGGATCGCCTTCATTTCGGCCCGATCCAGCGACAGCAGCCGCTGCTTCGACAGCGCCTCCAGCGCCTCGTCGGACACCTCGAGCGAGACCGTCTCGACGGTCGGTTCGCCTTCCGGCTCCGCCTCGGGCACCGGAAGGACGAGGCTCGGCGTCGACCCGCAGGTGAATCGGTTCACGAGCGGATTGCCCAGCAGCTCCGTGC
Source organism: Verrucomicrobiota bacterium (assembly GCA_003451935.1). GTDB lineage: Bacteria > Verrucomicrobiota > Kiritimatiellia > CAIQIC01 > Lenti-01 > Lenti-01. Next base: position 2,236 of record DMJA01000240.1, read on the forward strand.
CCAGGCGCAGGAGCGTCGCGTCGTCCAGCGCGTCTTCGAGCAGATAGAGGTCGCTGGAGAATATCTCCTGCGGCGCGGGCGCGAACGGCACGCCCAGCAGATCGTGCAACGTGCGCTGGGCAGAGAGCCCTTCGTCGTCCGTCGTGCCCGGCAGCTTGCCCACGAGGATGAACGACGCGAACCCGCCGCAGCCGTCCGGCAGGCGGTCGAGGCCGACCCGCTGCGCCACGGCGTCGCTCAGGCCTTCGCGCGCCAGCCGCGCGAGCTGCGCGGCATCGAGCGCCGCCCGAACCGCGTAGACGGACACATGCTTCAGCCCTTTCAGGCGGAGGCCGAGATGGCGCTCTGCCTGGCGCCGGATCGATGCGCAGCGCGAGTCCGGCAGTTCCGGGTTCCAGGTGCAACAAACGTGGTGGAGGGAAATCATGGGTGGAACGGCACTCCTTGGATGACGATGGGGCCGGGCGCGATTTCGCCGGCCACCTGCGCGGCCACCCCGCGCGCCGAGAGAATCGAAAGGGTTGGATCGACGGCCGCAGGCGGCACCACCAGCAGCATGGGATTGCCCATGTTCCACTGGCGGTAGGCGGTCTCGAAGTCCACCCGGCCCAATTCCACCAGCTTGCGGACGACCTCGTCCGGCGCGAACAGATTGTCCAGCCGCGCGCCGAGGCCGGACTTCTTCAGCACGCGCCCGAACTTGCTCGGAATGCCCCCGCCGGTGATATGCCCCACCCCGCGCAACGGGACGCCGGCATCGATCAGAGCGAGGATCGACGGCGTGAATAAAAAAGACGGAGTCAGGGCAGCTACGCCCCAACTCCGTCCATCGACGGAGGGCACCTCGTGCCACGACGGCCCGTAGGCGTCCTCCAGAATCGCTCGCACGAGCGAAAATCCGTTGCTGCGGAACCCGGCGCCCTGCAGCGCGACGACGACGTCGCCGGTTTGGATCTGCCCGCCGTCGATGGGCGCGCAGCCGTTGCGCGGCACGCCGATGGCGGTCGCGCACCAGTTGAAGTGCATCTGCGGGCCCCAGCCGCCGACGCGGCGGCCCAGTTCGGCGATCTCGCCGCCCACGACGGCGATGCCGCATTCGGTGGCCGCCGCATGCAGCCCCTGCATGAGCTGGTCGACGATTTCTTCGTCGGGCTTGTCCACGTCGAGGACGTTGACGAGGTTGATGGGCTCGATGCCGTTGGCGACGAGATCGTCGGCCACCATCGCGACGAGATCATAACCCAAGGTGGTATAAATCCCCGTGCGTTCCGCAATTTCGGCCTTGGTGCCGATGCCGTCGCAGGTCATCGCGACCTGGAGCGGGCCGTAATCCATCCAGTTCGAGAACGAACCGGCGCCGCCGAACAAGGGGAATCCCGTTTTTCCCCGGCGAGCCTCGAAGCTTCGCTCCGCCCAACGGAAGGCCCGCCGGGAACACCGGTCCCCGAGACCCAAATCCACGCCTGTCGGTGCCGCTGCCATCATGCGCTCCTTGCCATCGCTTCGGAAACGTGAGTTTGCCTCATCCGCCGGCCGCCCGATTTCGGCACCGGAAGATAAAACGCTTTACCGTGGCGCCAAAGTATCGGTCTATCCGTCATCCGTCAATCCCCTCTTCCAAAAAATTTTCCGCCGTCCGACCTAACCCATTGTCCCATCAACCTAATTGATAATTTGGCGCTTCTTTGGTGATCTGCACGTCGTGCACGTGCGACTCCCGGATGCCCGCCACCGTGATTTGGACGAATTCCGCCTTTTGGCGCATTTCCTCGATGCCGGCGCAGCCCGTATAGCCCATCGCCGCCCGCAGTCCGCCCATGAGCTGGTGCACCACGCCCGCGACCGGTCCTTTGTACGGCACGCGCCCTTCGATGCCCTCCGGCACCAGTTTTTCCGAGCCGATGCCGTTGGGTTCCTGGAAATAGCGGTCCGCCGAGCCCTGCTGCATCGCCCCCAGCGAGCCCATGCCGCGATACGACTTGTAC
>DMJA01000303.1 GCA_003451935.1 Verrucomicrobiota bacterium
CATCTGGACCCCGGCCGCGCCCATCAGGAGCATGTGCGCGATCATCCGGCCCGTCGCGATGCCGCCCGCCACGAACACCGGCACCCCGGGATTCTTGAACAGCACCTGCTGCAGCAGAATCATCAGCGACACGTGCCCGATGTGCCCCCCCGCTTCGCTGCCCTCCAGGATCAGCCCGTCCACGCCGAAGCGCACCATCTGCTCCGCGATGGAATCCGTCGAGGCGAAGGAAAGCACCTTTTTGCCTGCCGCCTTCATCTGGGCCACGTCGTTCTTCTTCGGGAAGTTGCCCGCGAAAATCACCACCGGCGCCTTCGACTTCAACACGGCCTCCTTGTGCTCTGGAAACCGCGGCGCGATGGTCACCAGATTCACCGCGAAGGGCTGGTCGGTTTGCGCCACGCACTTCTCGATTTCGGCCGATAGAATTTCACCGTGCGTGTTGCCGGCCGCCAGGCAGCCAAAGCCGCCCTGGTCGCTCACCGCCTTCACCAGCGTCGCATCGCTGATCCATGTCATCGCCCCGCACAGGATCGGATAGCGCGTCCCCAGGAAATCGCGCCCCTCTTGCCAAAGTCCGTCCAAACATGTGGTTTTCATCGCTGTCTTCTCCTCGTCGTCTTCGTAAATCATCGCAACGCGTTGCCCACCCGGTCCAGCGCCAATTTGAACCACGGCGTGAAATTTTCCGGATGCGTGCGCAGTTCCTGCTCCAGCACCGCCGGCTCGATCCAGCGGGTCTCCCCGACTTCGGCCGGATCGGGATGGACCGCGCCGGCATATTCACCGGTGAAGACGTGGTCCAGCTCGTGCTCGGTCAGCCCTTCCGATTCGGAAGTGGCCTTGTATTCGAACTGGAAGCGCTCCGTCAGGGCGCAGTCAAAGCCCAGCTCTTCGCGAAGCCGCCGATGCGCGGCGTCCGCGGTCTGCTCGCCCGGCCGGGGGTGGCTGCAGCACGCGTTGGTCCACAGCCCCGCAAAATGGTACTTGCCCGCCGCGCGCCGCTGCAGCAGCCAGCGCCCTTGCGGATCGACGATGAACACCGAAAACGCGCGGTGGCGGACGCCCCCCTTTTCGTGCGCGGCCAGCTTGTCCATGGCGCCGACCTCGCGGTCGTCCGCATCCACCAGAATGACCTGTTCCCCGGTCACTATTTGCCGCGTTCCAGCTTCAGGTGCGCGGCCATCAGTTCGCCGGGATTCGTCTGCGCCGCCAGCAGCGACAGCTCGCCGCACAGGACCGTCGCGGCGCAGATCAGCGCCAGCCGCCGCGCATTCGCGCCCGGCTCGCGCTTCTCCAGGCAGCCCAGGGCGCGCAGGTTCTCCTCGACGAATGGCAGCCCCTTCCCGTTGCCGACCGTGCCCACGATCAGGTTCGGCAGCGTCACCGAGAAATAGAGCCCTTCATCCTTCCGCACTTCCGCCAGCGTGAAGCCCTGCGAGCCCTCGATGATGTTGGCCGCGTCCTGCCCCGTGGCCAGATAGAACGCCAGCAGCATGTTGGCGAAATGCGCGTTGGCGCTGCGCAGCCCGCCCGCCAGCGAGGTGCCGATCCAGTTCTTGCGCAGGTTCAGTTCCGCAATCTTCTCCGGGGTCGTATGCAGATAGCGCTCCACGAGCCGGGCGGGAATCAGCGCCTCGGCCACGGTGTATTTACCGCGCCCGAGGATGCCGTTCACGGCCGACGCCTTCTTGTCGCAGCAATAGTTGCCCGAAATCGAGCCATAGGCGCACTCCGGGCGCTTCTCCAGGATCCACGCCAGTAGCGCATCGGCTGCGCGCGTGACCATGTTGTGGCCCGCCGCGTCCCCCGTGTCGAACTCGAAACGGATGTAGGCCAGATGCCCGACGACCTCGAAATGGATGTCCTTCAGGCGCGCGAACCGGCTCGTGCCGGCCGCCACCTTCCCGAGTTCTTCCCGTTGCGCCTCCACGAACTTCACCAGCTCCAGCGCACCCTGCGCGGTGGGCGCATCCACCAGCACCGACCGCGTCATGCGCTCGTCGAACACCGTGGCGCGGATGCCGCCGGCCTGCGCCGTGACGCGCGCGCCGCGTTCCACGGAAGGCCACAACGGCGTCTCGAACGTCGCCAACGGCACCAGCGCCTCGCACTCGACCTCGGGGCCGGACAGCCGGACCGGGCCGACCTTGCGCATCGGAATGGCGGCCACCGCGTTTTCGTCGTCTGCCTTCATGCCCGCTCCTTCTCCGCCCTCACGGGGCCGGCGGCGGCAGCGCCGCCGCCGCCTCTTCCAGCGCCTTGACCCGCGCCGCGACTTCCGCCACCCGGGAATCGGACGGGAATTGCCGCTCGAAATCGCGATAGGCGGCCAAGCCCTTGCCGGTCATGCCCAGCTTGTCGCCATACGTATCCGCCAATTCCCAGAGCGCGTCGGCGTTGCCCGGCTCCAGTTGCGTCAACTTGCGCAGCGACAGGACCGTGGTGTCGTATTCCTCCAGCGCCGCGGACGCCCGCGCCAGCACCAGCAGGACCATGGAATTCTCCGGATCGAGCGCCTGGGCCTTCAGCAACGCGGCCTGCGCCTCGCGCGGCTGGTTCTGCCGCATCCAATATTGGCCCGCCTCGAGCTGCACCGGGGCGCGGTCGCCGAACAGTTCCAGCGCGCGGCGCAGGATCTCGCCCGCCTGCGCGGCATCGCCGCCGTCGCGCGACAGCTCCAGCGCGCGCAGCGCCTGCGTATAGGCGGCCTCCCGGTCGCCCGCCTCCAGCGCCTCCTGCGCCTGCGTCCACCACACGCCCGCCGTCATCTTCGGCTGCGTCGGCGCCTGCGGCTGGAACGAGGTCTGCGCGAGGACCTGCCCGCCCACGCGCGCGGCGGCCGCCGGCGCGCGCTCGCCGTGCGGCGCCACCGCCAGATATTGGCGGAAATAGACCTGCGCCTGTTCGCCATGCCCTTCCGTCTGCGCTTGCAGCACGCCCAGGTTGTAGAGCGCAGGCGGGTAGTCCTTGCTCATCTCCAGCGCCTGCATGAAGAAGGTCTCCGCCTGCGCCAAGTCGCCTTCCAGCAGCGCGACGCGCCCCAGCCCCGCCGCCGCGGCGGCCGACTGCGGCTCCCGCTTCTGCGCCTCGAAATACATCCGCCGCGCCAGGTCCCATCGCCCGTTCCGCGTCGTCCAATCGCCAATCCGCAGCAGGGCCCGGGTATCCCGGGCGTCGAGGTCCGCCGCCCGCCGCAGCAGCGAAATGCCGCGGGACATGTCGCCGATTTCCAGCGCCAGGCACCCGAGGTTGAAGACCGGCTCGAACGCCGCCGGATTCAGCTTGGACGCGCCCTCGAAGTTCGCCGCGGCCTCCGTCGCCAGCCCCAGCTCCCAGTTCGCGAGCCCCAGCCAGTTTTGGGCCTCGGCCGCGAAGGCCGCCTCCGGCGCGCGTTCCAGCGCGGCTTCCAGCCGCGCCTTGCCCTCCGCCAGCTCGCCCTTGCGCAGCGCCGCCAGCCCGGACTCGTATTCCTTTTCGGGCGTCGCCTTTCCGCACCCCGCCGCCCATATGCAAAGCGCCGCAACGACAAGACGGATTCCGGTTTTCCCAACCGTTGAACCCCGGACCCTGAACCCTGAACCCTGAAATCTCATGTCGCCTCCTTGACCGGCGTCAACCACAGCTCCCGCGGGCGCGGGCCATCGAACTCGCACAGGAAAATCCCCTGCCAGGTCCCCATCGCCAGGCGGCCGCCGCGCACCGGGACGAAGGCCGAAACGCCCGTCAGCGCGGTCTGGATGTGCGCGGCCGAATTGCCCTCCGCGTGCGCGTAGCCCGCGCTCCAGGGCACCAGCTTCGAAAACGCCTTTTCCAGGTCCGCCGCCACGTCGGGGTCGGCCTGTTCGTTCACGGTCACCCCCGCCGTCGTGTGCGGCGAATGCACATGCAGCAGCCCGTCCCACGCCGGAAGGTCCGCCAGCGCGGCCTGGATGGCCCGCGTTGCCGGCACCAGCTCCGTCCGCCGCGAAGTTGTGATGGATATTTTGATCACGGCCGCATACTATACGCATTGTCCTCGGTGGCGGAAAGTGAAACCTGCATCCAACTTCGGCTCCAGCCGGCTCCGGGAGGATCCATGACGATCCTCCTCGTGGCCGCGTTCCTGCTGCTGCTGTCCTGCTCGGCCTTCTTCTCCAGCAGCGAGACGGCTTATTTCTCCATCGACCCCATCCAGCTCCGGCGCATCGCCGAGAAGCGCCCCGCCACCGGCGAGCGCCTGCGGGCCCTGCTGGCCAACCCCACCCGCCTGCTCTCCACCCTCCTCATCGGCAACACCCTCGTCAACCTGGCCCTCGCCAATGTCGGCTATCTCCTCGCGGAGCGCTGGATCCCCGCCCACAGCGAACTGGTCACCATCCCCGCCGTGACGATCCTGCTCATTTTCTTCGGCGAAATCGGCCCCAAGAACGTCGGTCTGCTCTACACCTCCACCCTCGTCCGCCTCACCGGTCCCGGCCTGCGCTTCTTCGAGCTGCTCCTCAGTCCCCTCCGCTTCGGACTCGATCTCATCAGCCACCGCCTCGCCCACCTGTTCCGGCCCCTCGGCAAAACCCTCTCCGAGGAGGAATTCGAGACCGTCCTCGACATCTCGCGCGAGGAGGGCATCCTCAACGCCGACGAGCTGGCCATGATCAAGGCCATCGTGGACCTCGAGGACATGCACGCCTCCGACGTCATGACCCCCCGCGTGGATTTCCTCGGCATCGACCTCGACGATCCCGCCGCCGATCCCGTCGCCATCGCCCGCAAGGCCCGGCGAAACTTCCTCATCCTCTACCGCGGCCAGTTCGACGAAATCGCCGGCTTCCTCGATGTCCGCAAGTTCCTGCTCGACCCCGCCCGGTCCATTCCCGCCGCCACCGTGCCCCCCGTCTTCATCCCCGAAAGCGTTCCCCTCAACCGCCTCCTCACCCGGTTCCAGAAGGACCGCATCCGCATCGCCGTCGTCGTGGACGAATACGGCGGCGTCGCCGGCGTCGTGACCCGCGGCGACATCCTCGAGGAGATCACGGGCGACATCTACAACGAGCTGTCCAAGCCCCGCCCCATCTTCCAGTCCGCCGGTCCCTACGCCTGGCTGGTCGATGCCAACATCTCCCTCGAGGAAATCAACCGCAAGCTCCGCCTCGACCTGCAGGCCGAGACCTCCGACCGCCTCGCCGGCTGGATCACCGAGCATCTCGGCAGCGTGCCCAAGCAGGACGACGTCGTGCAGGCGCAGGGCGTCCGCGTCCGCGTCATGCAGACCATCCGCCTCCGCGTCACCCTGGCCCACATCGAAAAGCTCGACGCCCTCCCGGGAGGAGCCCCCCGATGATGACGCTCGAAATCTTCCTTCTCCTGTTCTGCCTCGCCGGCAGCGCCTTTTTCGCCGGCGTCGAAACCGGCGTCATCTCCATCAACCGCCTGCGCCTGCAGCATCTCGTGCGGCGGCGGGTGCCCGGCGCGAAAACCATCCGCCACTTCCTGACCCACTCCGACCTGCTGCTCGGCACCACGCTCATCGGCACCAACCTCCTCCATGTCGTCAGCGCCGTGCTCGCCGCCTCCATCGGGCAGCGCCTGCACGGCGCCAGCGGCACCGCCGTCGCGGGAATCGGCCTCCTGCTGGTCACCCTGGTCGGCTGCGAATACATCCCCAAGGCCTGGTTCCAGGCCGCGCCCGCCCGCCGCGTCCTGCCCTTCGCCGGACTCCTGCGCGCCGCCTCCTGGGTCCTCCGCCCCTTCAGCTTCCTGGTCAACCTGGTCATCCACTGGGCCCTGCCCCGCCGCGACGCCAGGGAATTCGAGAACAAGATGCTCGTCTCCCGCGAGGAGCTCCTCCACCTCGCCCGCGAGGGCGAACGGTCCGGCGTCCTCACCCCGCACGAGTCCGAGATGATCCACGGCGTGTTCGACCTGACCCACAAGACCTGCGATGTCCTCATGACCCCGCGCGACAAGATGGCCATCGTCCATGCCGATGCCACCCCCGAGGAGATCCTCGCCCTCGCCCGCACCCGCGAATTCAACCGATTGCCCGTGTACGACCCCGCCCAGAAATCCTTCGTCGGCGTCGTCCACATCTTCGACCTCCTGTCCGACGACGACCCCGCCGGCAAGACCGCCGCCGACTACATGCGCCCGCCCCAGCTCGTCGCCTCCTACCTGCCCGTGGACCACCTTCTGCCCCGCATGCGCGTCACCCGCCTGCCCCTCTTCCTCGTCACCGACGACCGCTACGAAGTCATCGGCCTCATCACCCTCGAAGACGTCCTCCGCGAAGTCACCGGCGAGGATTGATTGGAAAGGGATTGGCGACTAGGTGTCGTCGCCCGAACTTTCTTTGA
>DMJA01000018.1 GCA_003451935.1 Verrucomicrobiota bacterium
CATGGACATCTCCATCATCCTGACCTACCGCTGCAATTCGCACTGCTCCATGTGCCACATCTGGCAGCACCCCACCCTCCCCGCCGAAGAAGTCTCCCCCGCCACCCTCGCCAAGCTCCCCGCCGGCTTCGACTACCTCAACCTCACCGGCGGCGAACCCACTCTCCGCACCGACCTCGAGGAAATCGTGGACCTCCTCCACCCCAAGACCCGCCAGCTCGAAATTTCCACCAACGGACTGCAGGGCGACAAGCTCGAACGCATCGTCCGCAAGCACCCCGACGTCAAAATCCGCATCTCCCTCGAAGGCATTGGCGCCAAGAACGACGCCATCCGCGGCGAGAAGAACGGCTTCGAGCGCAAGATGGCCACCATGCGCCGGCTCGTGGCCGCCGGCGGACGCGATCTCGGCTTCGCCACCACCTTCCAGGACGACAACTGCGACCAGATTCTGGACATCTTCAAGCTCTGCTGCTCCTACGGCGGCGAGATGGCCACCTCCGCCCTGCACAACGGATTCCAGTTCCACAAGATCGACAACGAGCCCTACAACCGCGTGCGCACGGCCCGCGCCGTCCAGCCCCTCATCGTCGAGCTGCTCAAGTCGCGCCGCCCCAAGAACTGGTTCCGCGCCTATCTCAACCTCGGCCTGATGAAGAAGATCCTCGGCCAGCCCCGCTTGATCCCCTGCACCGCCGGGCGCGACTTCGCCTTCGTCGACCCCTGGGGCCGCGTCTACGCCTGCAACGTCCGCCCCGACCTCGAAATCGGCGATTTGACCACGCAGACCTGGAAGGAAATCCTCAAGAGCCCGCAAGCCGCCGAAGCCCGCACCCGCGTCGCCCGCTGCACCCACAACTGCTGGATGGTCGGCTCGGCCAAGACCGCCATGCGCAACAAATATTTCGCCAAGCTCCCCCGCTTCAAGCCCCTGGGATGGGTTCTCGTCAACAAGCTCCGCGTCACCCTCGGCCTCCCCATCGACTTCGACCGCGAAGTGGATTTCACCGATGTCGCCCAGAGCACCATTGTTCCCCGCCGCGAAAGCTGGCTCGGCAAGGTCTTCCGCCCGACCTTCGAGAAGAAGAGCGAGAAGCCCTACGGCGCCTACAACAACGTCGTGAACAAATAGCCCCCGTGTGAACATGAAGATCGCCGTCCTTGGCAGCAAATCCCTCCCCGCCTTCGCCGGCGCCGACCGCGTCGCCGAAAACATCCTTCATCATCTGCCGGCCGACGATGGCAACCGCTACCACATCTACGTCGTTCGAACCCCCGCCCAGCCCCGCTCCTTCGACTTCGCCCCCAACCTCCGCGTCATCCCCATTCCTGCGCTGAATGGCAAGCACAGCAAGGCCACCTCGTACTTTTTCCTCAGCGCCCTGCACTGCGCCTTTGTTCTCCGCCCCGATCTTGCCCACATCCACGATTCCGCCTTCGGCCCCTTCGCATGGATCCTCCGCCTTTTCCGCCCGCGCATGCCGATCCTCGGCACTTTCCATGGCAATCCCTATGAAAGGGCCAAGTGGGGACGCTTCGCAAAATGGGTTCTCCGCATCTCCGAAGGCGCCTTCATCCGCGCCTGTCACGCCCTCACCACTGTCGCCCGCGCCAAGGTCGCCGACGTCCAATCCCGATCCAAAACCCCCATCGAATTCATTCCCAACGGCGTCGATCCGGCCCCGCCCATCCCCCAAACCCTCCTGGCCGAAAAAGTCGGCCTCGTCCCCGGCCAGTATCTCATGTTCGCCGCCGGACGCATGGATCCCACCAAGGGCCTGCACCATCTGCTCGACGCCTTTGACCAACTCAAGCCCGCCTTTCCGCTCCTCGTCGTCGGCGGCTTCGAGGGCCATAACCGGGAATATTCCGAACAACTCCTCGCCCGCTGCCGTGCCACCAATCATGTCCTTCTGATCCCCAAGCTCCTGTCCCAGCCCGAACTCTTCGAACTCGTCGCCGGCGCCAAGCTGTTCGTGTTCCCCTCCGAGATCGAAGCCATGAGCATGATGCTCCTCGAAGTGATTTCCTGCGGCGTCCCCGTCCTCGCCTCCGACATCGCCGAAAACACCGAAGTCACCGGCACGGACTATCCCTGGCTCTTCCGCAACGCCAATCCCGCTCATCTTGCCGAAAAGCTCGCCCAATTCCTCCGCACCGGACCGGGCCCCGAAATCGCCGCCCTGCGCGAACGCTGCGCGCGCGACTTCAACTGGACCGCCATCGCCGCCCGCTATCTGGCCCTATACCGCAAGCTGGCTGGCCATCCATGAGGAACCTTCCCGCCTTGAATTTCCGCCCCCGATCCGCGACACTCATTTTTCAATGAACCGCCTCTTCCGATTTTTCCTGCTGGCCGCCTGCCTACTGCCCGTCCTGGCATTCGCCGGCGGGGGACCGTTGAATACGCTGGTGGTCGTCAATGGCGCCAGCCGCGATTCGCGCGCGCTCGGCGCCTACTACGCCAAAAAACACGGCATCCCCGAGTCGCACATCTGCACGATCAAGACCGATCCCCGGTCTCCCTCCATTTCGCTCCGGTTCTTCGAGCGCGAGATCCGCCAGCCCATCCTGGCGCACATCGCGAACCAGAAACTCGACGGCCAGATCCACTTCCTCGTCCTGTGCATGGACATCCCCTCGCGCGTCGAAAACTTCAACGGCATCACCGCCGCCCTTTTTTACGGCTACAAGCCCCGGCCCCCGGACGCGCCGCAATGCTTCGTCGCCTCCAATTCCGTGAACCAGTACTACGGCACCGAACGGACCTACACCTCCACGGCCGGCTGGAACCAGACCAACGCGCCCATCCCCTTCCTCCTCACCGCCGCCGACCTCGACACCGCCAAGCAGGTCGTGGATCGCGGCGTGGCCTCGATCGCCGCCTTTCCCGAAGGGGTCTTCTGCCTCTATGGGTCCGGCGATCCCCACCGCAACATCCGCCATCGCACCTATCCGGCGGTCGCCCGCCAATTTGCCCTCTCCGGCCAAAGCGCCCGGCTCGAAACCAACGTGGTCGCCAGCCCAATCCCCGGCCGGCCCATCCTCGGCTATCTCACCGGCCTCGCCACTCTGCCCACCAACCTCGTGAAAGCCGCCTTCGCCCCCGGCGCCCTCGCCGACCACCTCACCTCCTGCGCCGGCATCCTGCCCGATTCCTGCATGGGCCAAAGCACCGTCTGGGACTGGATGCGGCTGGGAGCCACGGCCTCCTACGGCACCGTCAGCGAGCCGTGTTCCTTCGACGTGAAATTCCCGAATCCCATGCTCTATTTCTGGTATCTCCGCGGATTCACCGCCGGCGAAGCCCTCGCCATGTCCATCCGCAACCCCTACCAAGGCCTCTGGGTCGGCGATCCCCTCGCCGCGCCCTTTGCCGCGCCGCCCGCCGTGGAGATCAAATCCCCCGCGCGCAACGCGGAACTCGGCGGCGAGACCAACTTGCAAATCGCGGTTTCCGCCCATGAACGCGGCGCCCCGCCCGTCTTCCTCGACCTCTACGTCGATGGCCGCCACCATGCGCCCGTCGCGCGCCCCTTCGTCCCCGTCGGCAACGATCTCGTCGCGCAGATCGGCACGAACCGCTTCGCCTACACGATCGCCCCCGGCGAAGATGTTTTCGCCGCCGCCGCCGGGCTCGCCTGGGCCATCAACTCCCAGGGCGCAGGCCAGATCACCGCCAGCGCCCAATCCGACCGCATCGAAATTTCCGTGCGCGAGCCCCTCGACAGCCGCGGCCAGCCACTCCCGTTCTCCGCCACGGTCGAACAGGGTTTTGCCGACGCCCTCTACATCGGCGCCACCGCCGGCACGGACCATCTGGTCATCGACGGCGATGTCGGCCGGGCCGCCGCCACCCTCCACTTGGGCAATGCCCGCAGCTATGAAATCGAATATCCCCTCGACCTCTCCGCCCTCGAACCCGGACCCCACCAGTTGACCGTTGTCGTTCGAGACGGCACCGCCATGCAATGCCAATCCCAGGCCGACCTGCCCTTCCGCATTCCCGCCCGCAAGTAGGTCCTTCCGGGATGGGTTGCCCCCCATCTCCCCGGTCGTCAGGAGTTGAACAGCCGCCGGACGGCATCCATCTGGACGGCGTCGCCCATCAACAGCACCCGGTCGCCCACATGCAACGGGTAGGAAAGGTCGGGATTGAGCAGGATGTCGGCTCCGCGCTCGATGCTGACGACGGTCGCACCCGTTGCCGTTCGCAGTTGAAGTTCGGGGATGGATTTCCCGATGACGGGGGAATTATAGGGTACCGTGACCGCGACCACATCCCGGTCGAGCAACGCGCCGATCGTGGCCGGCATCGACGGCGAAAGCGCGGTCGGCGCCTCCCGGGCGAACAAGTCGAGCACTTCCCCCTGGGCGCGCGCATAGACCCGCACCAGCATGTTCCAGCGCAGGCCCATGAGGAGGACCACTACCCCCACCAGCACGATCAGCACGCGCGGAGAAGGCAGGAAGGCGGAACCCAGCAGGAACGTCAGCAACGCCATTCCCGCGACGCCGAGGAACACCGTCAACGCCGCCACCAGGGCGCGCAGTTGGCGCGCCCAACGGGTTTGAATGGTGATGGGCAGCGTCACCTCGGCCAAGATCATGCCCAGCGCCTGGATCTTCCGGAAGCTCGCCACGTAGAACGGGAGCGCGAGCAGGAGCGTGGCCAGCCAGATCAGTCCGCGCTGGCCGTCCGGCCCGAACGGCAGGCGGGCCAGCAGCCCTGCGTGGCGGGCGGCATACCCCGCGCACAGGAACAGCGCCGCGATGAAGGCGTTGTTGATGATGACCAGCCGGATCGAACGCCGGACGGCGCGGCGGATCGGGGTGTCGCGATCCGTTTCCCCGAGCTGATGGATCCAGTGTGTATAGACCCCGAGCGTCTGGCGCAGGCTCTTCGGCACCAGTCGGCGAGCCTGCTCGGCCAGCCAGTCCGCGTGCCGGATCAGGTACGGATTCAAAACCACCGAAAGCACGGCCGCCCCCACGGCGACCTGGTAGATGGCCGGCCGGATGGCGTGCAGGGCCAGACCCAGCGCCGCGATGATGAAGGCGAACTCCGCGACCTGGCCCATGGCGATGCCGACGCGGAACGAGGTGCCCAGGTCGTTGCCCGTCAAGAAACTCCCGACCGTGCAGTTCACCCATTTCGCCACGAGGATGACGGCGGCGACGCCGAGGATCGGCAGCAGATGCTGGACCAGCAAAGCCGGCTGGATCAACAGCCCGATGGCCACCAGGAAAACCGCGGTGAACATGTGCCGCAACGGGGCAATCAGCATTTCGACGCGGCCGATCAGCCCGGATTCGGCCGTGATCGCACCGATCAAAAACGCGCCGAGGGCCAGGCTGAGTTCGAGTTTGACGGCGAGCAGGGATGTCCCGAACGCCAGCGCGAGCACGACGATCACCAGGAGCTCGTCGTTGCGATAGCGGGCCACGCGCGTCAGCAGCCGCGGCACCAGCAGCAGGCCGACGACGATCACGGTGATGAGGAAGATGCCCAGGACGCCCATGCGGCCCAGGACCGGTCCCGCCTGCAGGCTGCCCGTCGCGGCCACGCCCGTGAGGATGGCAATCAACGCGATCGCCAGCAAGTCCTCCACCAGGGTGGCGGCGTACACGATGTGGGCAAAGCGCTCCTGCGACTGGTGCAGATCCCGCAACAGCTTGGCCAGCACGGTCGTGGAGGAATCGCAAATGACCGCCCCCAGGAAGAGGCTCTCGATCGCGCCCCAGCCCAACCAACGCCCGATCTGGTATCCCAGATACAGCATCAAGGTCACGTCGAGGACGGCAATGATGAGCGCCATGCGGCCGACCGCGCGCAATCGCCGCAGGTGGAATTCCAGGCCGAGCGAAAACATCAGGAACAGGATGCCCAGATCGGCCAGCGTCCGGATCGTCGCCTCGTTTACAACAAAGGAAAACGGCGGCGTGTGCGGCCCGATCACAACGCCGGCGAGGATGTAGCCGAGGATCTTGGGCTGGCCCAGAA